>DVGP01000255.1 GCA_018712665.1 Candidatus Pelethomonas intestinigallinarum
ATCCTCTTCATCGACGAGCTCCACAACATCGTGGGGGCCGGCCGCACCGAGGGCAGCATGGACGCGGGGAACCTCCTCAAGCCCAAGCTGGCCCGGGGCGAGCTCCACTGCATCGGCGCCACCACCCTGGACGAGTACCGCAAGTACATCGAGAAGGACGCCGCCCTAGAGCGCCGGTTCCAGAAGGTCCTCATCGACCAGCCCACGGTGGAGGACACCATCTCCATCCTCCGGGGGCTGAAGGAGCGGTTTGAGATCCACCACGGCGTGCGGATCACCGACGGGGCCCTCATCGCCTGCGCCACCCTCTCCGACCGGTATATCACCGACCGATTCCTCCCGGACAAGGCCATCGACCTGATGGACGAGGCCGCCAGCAAGATCCGCATGGAGATCGACTCCATGCCCGCGGAGCTGGACGAGATCAGTCGGAAGATCATGCAGCTTGAAATTGAGAAGCAGGCTCTGGGCAAGGAGGAGGACAACGGCTCGAAAAACCGCCTCCAGCACATTGAGCAGGAGCTGGCGGAGCTGAAGAACAAGAACGACGCCATGCGGGCCCAGTGGGAGACGGAGAAGCAGTCCATCGCCGGGGTCAAGCGCATCAAGCAGGAGATCGAGGACACCAAGCACCAGATGGAGGAGGCGGAGCGCCAGTACGACCTGGAGAAGATGGCCCAGCTGAAGTTCGGCACCCTCCCCGCCCTGGAGAAGCAGCTGGAGGAGGAGCGGCAGCGGGTGGACGCCGGCAAGGACGACCATCTGCTGAAGGAGGAGGTCACCGAGGAGGAGATCGCCGAGGTGGTCAGCAAGTGGACCGGCATCCCCGTCAGCAAGCTGGTGGAGAGCGAGAAGGAGAAGCTGCTGCGCCTGCCGGAGATCCTCCACAGGCGGGTCATCGGCCAGGACCAGGCCGTCACTGCCGTCAGCGAGGCCATCCTCCGGGGACGTGCCGGGCTGAAGGATGAGAACCGGCCCATCGGCTCCTTCATCTTCCTGGGCCCCACCGGTGTGGGCAAGACGGAGCTGGCCAAGGCTCTGGCCCAGGCCCTCTTTGACGACGAGCGGAACATGATCCGCATCGACATGTCCGAGTACATGGAGAAGCACGCCGTCTCCCGCCTGGTGGGCGCGCCTCCGGGATATGTGGGCTATGACGAGGGCGGCCAGCTCACCGAGGCCGTACGGCGCAAGCCCTACAGCGTGATCCTCTTCGACGAGATCGAGAAGGCCCACCCGGATGTGTTCAACATCCTGCTCCAGCTCCTGGACGACGGCCGGCTCACCGACAACCAGGGCCGGACGGTGGAATTCAAGAACACCATCGTCATCATGACCAGCAACATCGGCTCCGCCTACCTGACGGAGAGCATCCGCCAGGACGGCACCATCGACCCGGCGGTGGAGGAGCGGGTCAGAGACGAGCTGAACCAGTACTTCCGCCCGGAGTTCATCAACCGTGTGGACGACATCGTGGTCTTCTCCCCGCTGACGGAGAGCCAGATCACCGGCATCATCGACATTGCCATGTCCGCCATCGCCGCCCGCCTCGCGGACCGGGAGATCACCGTCACCCTCACCGGCGAGGCCAAGGCGTTCATCGCCCACGCCAGCTACACCCCCGCCTACGGGGCCCGTCCGGTGAAGCGGTATCTGCAGAAGTACGTGGAAACGGAGTTGGCCGCCATGCTGATCCGCGGTCAGGTCAGCGACGGGCAGACCGTCACTGTGGGCAGCGACGGGGAGAAGCTGACCTTCACTGTCACCCAACCTATCACCCAATAAGATACTGAAAGGGCTCGGGGGTTGCCCCGGGCCCTGCTTTTTTCGGGGGAGCTTCGCCCCCATGGAAAGGTTAAGATCTCGCTGCTTGCCGCGTATTTGCGATTTGCTCATAGAGGCAGGACAGGGCGTCGCTCAGGCCCCCCACCTGGTCGATGAGCCCCAGGGCCACCGCCTCCTCCCCGTAGATCACGCTGCCCACGTCCGCGGCCATTTCCCCGGTCTTGAGCATGAGAGACAGGAATTTCTCCTTGCCGATCCGGCTGTTTTTTGCCACGAAGGAGACGATCCGCTCCTGGATGCGCTCAAAGTAGTTGAAGGTCTGGGGCGCGGCGATGACCGTGCCGTTCATCCGCACCGGGTGGATGGTCATGGACGCGGAGGGCACGATCATGCTCACCTTGGGGGCCACCGCCAGGGGCACGCCGATGGAGTGTCCGCCTCCCAGCACCAGGCTGACGCTGGGCTTTTCCATGCCGGCGATGAGCTCCGCGATGCCCAGCCCCGCCTCAATGTCGCCGCCTACGGTGTTCAGGAGGAGCAGCAGCCCGTCAATCTCGTCGTCCTGCTCCAATCCCGCCAGCAGAGGCATAACGTGCTCATACTTGGTCGTTTTTGCGGTGTCCGGCGCCAGCTGGTGGCCCTCCACCTGGCCGACGATGGTGAGGGTGTAGATATTCCCCCGCTTCGACCGGCTTACCGCCGAGCCCAGGTCCACCAGCTGCTGGCGGTCCACCGGCTCCTCTCCCTCGTGTTCCCGTCCGCCGCTTCCCGTGGCTTTTGTCTCTTCCGTCATGGTATCACGCCTCCTTTTCCCCCGTAGTATCCGCCGGAGGAAAAAATTCATGCGCCGGCCCATTTTTATTACAAAAAATTCTTTTCCCGTTCACAAAAAGTTCTTCCTTTTTTTCGGTGTTTCTGTATCATATAGTTCTGGAAAGAACAAAATGTTGGAAGGAGAAATTCAAGATGAAAAAAGTGGAACAGCCCAAAAAACCTCTGATATTTTACTATATCGTTGCGCTGATTGTCCTGGTCCTGCTCAACACCTTTCTCTTCCCCCGGATGCTCCAACAGGAGATCGTCTCCGTGGACTACGGCACCTTCCTGACCATGCTGGAGGACCAGGAGGTAGCGGTGGCCCAGGTGGAGGAGGACGTGATCTACTTCACCGACAAGGCGGACCAGCCCACGCTCTACAGCACCAACACCTTCAACGACCCATATCTGGTAGACCGGCTCTATGACTCCGGGTGTGAGTTCGGAGAGGTCAAAGCCCAGGAGATGAATCCCATCCTCAGCTTTCTGTTGACCTTTGTTCTCCCTATTGTTATCTTTATTGTCATCGGTCAGCTCATGAGCCGGTATCTGATGAATAAGATGGGTGCCGGTCCCATGGGCAATGCCATGCAGTTCGGCAAGAGCAGCGCCAAGGTCTACATCGCCAGTGAGACAGGCATCAAGTTCTCCGACGTGGCTGGCGAGGAGGAGGCAAAGGAGAACCTGATGGAGATTGTGGACTTCCTCCACAATCCCCAGAAGTACCAGGCCATCGGCGCGAAGATGCCCAAGGGCGTGCTGCTGGTGGGCCCTCCGGGCACCGGCAAGACGCTGCTGGCCAAGGCTGTGGCCGGCGAGGCCGACGTCCCCTTCTTTTCCATCTCCGGGTCTGAGTTCGTGGAGATGTTCGTGGGTATGGGCGCCAACAAGGTCCGCGATCTGTTCCGCCAGGCCAACGAGAAGGCCCCCTGCATCGTGTTCATCGACGAGATCGACACCATTGGCAAGAAACGGGACGGCTCCGGCATGGGCGGTAACGACGAGCGGGAGCAGACCTTGAACCAGCTCCTCACCGAGATGGACGGCTTCGAGGCCTCCAAGGGTGTGGTGATCCTGGCCGCGACCAACCGGCCGGAGACCCTGGACCCCGCCCTGCTGCGGCCCGGGCGGTTCGACCGGCGGGTGCCCGTGGAGCTGCCGGACCTGCGGGGCCGTGAGGACATCCTGAAGGTCCACGCCAAGAAGGTGAAGCTGGGGGACGATGTGGACCTGAACGCCATCGCCCGGGCCGCCTCCGGCGCCTCCGGCGCGGAGCTGGCCAACATGATCAACGAGGCTGCCCTCCGGGCTGTCCGCCAGGGCCGGCAGTACGTCAACCAGTCCGACCTTCAGGAGAGCATCGAGGTGGTCATCGCCGGCTACCAGAAAAAGAACAAAATCCTCTCCGACCAGGAGCGGAAGATCGTGTCCTACCACGAGATCGGCCACGCCCTGGTCACCGCCCTCCAGTCCCACTCCGCTCCTGTGGCCAAGATCACCATCATCCCCCGGACTTCCGGCGCTCTGGGGTACACCATGCAGGTGGAGCAGGAGGAGCGGAACCTGATGAGCAAGGAGGAGATCCTGGACCAGATCGCCACCCTTACCGGCGGCCGTGCCGCCGAAGAGATCATCTTCCACTCCATTACCACCGGCGCGTCCAACGACATCGAGAAGGCTACCAAGCTGGCCCGGGCCATGATCACCCGGTACGGCATGAGCGACGAGTTCGATATGGTGGCCCTGGAGACCGTCACCAACCAGTATATGGGCGGGGACACCTCCCTGGTCTGCGCTGCCGACACCGCCGCCAAGATCGACGATATGGTGGTCCAGATCGTGCGGCAGCAGCATGAGAAGGCCCTCCGGCTCCTGCAGGACAATGAGGCCAAGCTCCACGAGCTGGCCCAGTACCTCTGCGAGAAGGAGACCATCACCGGCGAGGAGTTTATGGAGATCCTGAACAAGAAGTGATTTTCCCGCCCTCAGTGAGCATGCAAAAGCCCTCCGGCGTCAACAGGGACGCCGGAGGGCTTCCGTATGTTTAAAGGGGGCAGGCAAAAAAGCCCCGGGGCTGTGGAAGGAGGGGGAGGGATCAAAAAGCCCCGCTGCCACTTGGCAGCGGGGCTCTTGTCGCGTTGATCGCATGTGGTGAGCTTGGATCAGATGCCCAGGTCCTCCACATACAGCTCCCGGACGCCGCCGGAAGCGGCAGGGGCCGCGGGCGCAGGCGCAGGGGCAGGGGCGGGCGCGGGAGCCGCGGCCGCCGGGGCGGCGGGCTCCTCCTTGGGGCCGTCCCGCCAGGCCAGGAACTTGGGGGCCACCTGGGGGAAGAGGGCCAGGCTCAGCACGTCCTCCTCGCTCTTGGCCAGGTCCTTGAACTCGGCCTTGTACTTCTCCAGCTCGGGCTCAAGCTGGTCGGCGGGGCGGCAGTGGATGACCTCCTCCGGCTTGATGCCGGCCTTGGCCCGGACCTCCTCGTTGACCTTGCCGGGCAGGGCGCCGTACTCGCCCTTCAGCACAGCCCGGGACTCCTTGGTGAAAGTCTTGTACCGCTCGCCCATGATGATGTTCATGACGGCCTGGGTGCCCACGATCTGGGAGGTGGGGGTCACCAGCGGGGGATAGCCGAAGTCCTCCCGGACACGGGGGATCTCAGCCAGCACATCGTAGTACTTGTCCTCCTTGTCGGCCTGCTTGAGCTGGCTGATCAGGTTGGACAGCATGCCGCCGGGCACCTGGTAGAGCAGGGTGTTGGTGTCCACGTTCAGGACCTTGGGGTCCAGGGAGCCCTCGTCCTTCAGCCGCTGGGCCACCTTGCGGAAGTGGGCGGCGGCGTCGCTCATCTTGTTCAGGTCCAGACCGGTATCCCGGGCGGTACCCTTCAGGGTGGCCACCAGGGACTCGGTGGCGGGCTGGGAGGTGCCGTTGGCCAGGGGGCTGAGGGCGGTGTCCACGATGTCCACGCCGGCGTAGGCGGCCATGAGGTAGACCATGTCGCCGGTGCCGGTGGTGTTGTGGGTGTGGAGGTGGATGGGCATGTCCACGCTCTCCTTCAGCCGCTTGACCAGGGAGTAGGCGTCCATGGGCAGCAGCAGGTTGGCCATGTCCTTGATGCACAGGGTGTCGGCGCCCATCTGCTCCAGCTCCTTGGCCAGCTTCACGAAGTAGTCCTCGTTGTGGATGGGGGAGATGGTGTAGGAGAGGGTGGCCTCCACGATGCCGCCGTACTTCTTGGTGGACTTGATGGCCTGCTCCAGGTTCCGCACGTCGTTGAGGGCGTCGAAGATGCGGATGATGTCGATGCCGTTCTCAATGGACTTGCGGCAGAAGGCGTCCACCACGTCGTCGGCGTAGTGCTTGTAGCCCAGGATGTTCTGGCCCCGGAAGAGCATCTGCAGCTTGGTGTTGGGCAGGTGCTTGCGCAGGGTCCGCAGCCGCTCCCAGGGGTCCTCCTTCAGAAAGCGCATGCACACATCAAAGGTGGCGCCGCCCCAGCACTCCAGGGAGTAGTAGCCGATGGAGTCCAGCACCTCGCAGGCGGGGAGCATGTCCTCGATCCGCATACGGGTGGCGGCCTGGGACTGGTGGGCGTCACGGAGGATGGTGTCCGTGATCTTCAGGGGCTTATTGGACAGAAATTCCATAGTTTCCATAGATTCATTCTCCTCTCGATTAGCCGAACAGCGCCATCAGTACGCCGGCGGCGATGGCGGAGCCGATGACGCCGGCCACATTGGGACCCATGGCGTGCATCAGCAGGAAGTTGCCGGGGTTGGCCTTCTGCCCCTCCACCTGGGAGACCCGGGCGGCCATGGGCACGGCGGAGACGCCGGCGGAGCCGATGAGGGGATTGATCTTCTCCTTCAGGAAGAGGTTCATGATCTTGGCCAGCAGGACGCCGCCGGCAGTGCCGAAGCCGAAGGCCACCACGCCCATGCACATGATCTGCAGGGTCTGCACGCTGAGGAAGGTGGTGGCGGTGGCGGTGGCGCCCACGGAGACCCCCAGGAAGATGACCACGATGTTCATCAGCTCGTTGGCGGAGGTCTTGGTCAGCCGGTCCACCACGCCGGACTCCTTGAACAGGTTGCCCAGCATCAGGCAGGCGATCAGGGGGGCGGCGGAAGGCACCAGCAGGGCCACGAACACGGTGACCACCACGGGGAAGACGATCTTCTCACGCTTGCTGACTTCCCGCAGGGGCCGCATGACGATCTGGCGCTCGGCCTTGGTGGTGAGAGCACGCATGATGGGCGGCTGAATGACAGGCACCAGGGCCATGTAGCTGTAGGCGGCCACGGCGATGGGGCCCAGCAGCTCAGGAGCCAGCCGGGTGGTGACGAAGATAGCGGTGGGGCCGTCGGCGCCGCCGATGATGCCGATGGAGGCCGCCTGCTGCGCGGTAAAGTCCATCAGGCGGCAGCCTACATAGGTCATGAAGATGCCCAGCTGGGCGGCGGCGCCCAGCAGCAGGGTCTTGGGGTTGGCGATCAGGGGGCCAAAGTCGGTCTGCGCGCCCACGCCCATGAAGATGAGGCAGGGGTAGACGCCCAGCTTCACGCCCAGATACAGCACATCAATGAGTCCCACTGAGATGGTCTGCCCCACCTCCACGGTATCCAGCACGGCCTGGCTGACCCCAAGGGACTGCAGCTCCGCCAGGAATTCGGGGGTGATGGGCGTACCGCCGAAGAGCTCCCAGTTGACATGGCCGCCGGCAAAGAGGATCTCGTGGTACATATCTGCTCCCGGCAGGTTGGTAATCAGCATTCCGAAAGCGATAGGGACCAAAAGAAGCGGTTCAAACTTCTTGACAATGGCCAGGTACAGGAGGACAAAGGCAATGACCATCATGATCAAGACCTTCCAATCCCCCACGGCAATGCGATAGAAGCCTGTATCCTGAATAAACGTCCAGATAGCTTCCATGTATGTTTCCTCCCGTGGCCGGCGTTAGCCGATCACACACAGGAGCATACCGGACTCCACGGAGGTGCCCTTGGTGACGTTGACGCCGCCGACAGTACCGTCGCAGGGGGCCATGATCTCGTTCTCCATCTTCATGGCCTCCAGAATGAACAGCACATCGCCCTTCTTCACGGCGGCGCCGTTGGAGACGTTGACAGACAGGATGGTGCCGGGCATGGGGGCGGTCACCTTCTCACCGCTGGCGGGGCCGGCGGCAGGGGCCGGAGCGGGAGCCGGCGCGGGGGCGGCCACAGGGGCGGCAGG
>DVGP01000256.1 GCA_018712665.1 Candidatus Pelethomonas intestinigallinarum
TTTTTGTAAATATTTCTTGAATTCGCAACATTTACTGTGTATTTCTTTGTTTAATTTAGAAATTCATTCCATTATTAGATATGGCGCAAACCCGGTTTCACCATTTTCTCCTTCTACACTGAAATCTATCAAGTAGTTTAGATATGTTTTGAAACCGGTAAACATGCTGTGATGAATAGGGCCGACAGACAAACCGGCCCTTTTCATAAAATTAAGGGAGAAAGGAGAGGGCAGCGCCCGGCGTTCCGCCGGGCACGGGACGCGAAGCAGACCTCTGTGGGAACTGGCGGGCAGTTCCAAAAACAAACGCAGCAAATCCACTAGGGAGGAAGAAATACAACATGTTAGAATTTGTTATCGGCGTGATCCTTTTGATCACCTACCTGGCATTTATCGTCTACGCCGCCAAGGGCGGCAACCTGATGCTGGGCCTGTTCGTCATGGCCGTGCTGTGGTCCGGCCTGGGTTTCCTGGGCGGCGCCATCGACTGGCCCACCATCAACTCCACGATCTTTGACGGTGGCCCCACGGGCTTCGGCTCCACCGCCGTGTACATTATCTTCGGCTCCTGGTTCGGCCGGGTGCTGATCGACACCGGCATCGCCGGCACCATCATCCGCAAGGCCGTTGAGCTGGGCGGCGACAAGCCGGGCCTGACCTGCATCCTGCTGTGCATCGTCACCGCCGCCATCTTCACCACCTCCTACGGCCCCGGCGCCGTGGTGGCCATCGGCGTTATCGTTTTCCCCATCATGCTCTCCCTGGGCATCCCCAAGCCCCTGGCCTGCGGCTCCTTCGTCATGAGCGTCGGCTGCGGCCTGTACTTCAACCAGTCCCTGCTGACCCAGGCCGCCGGCTCCATGGTGATCGGCGAGGAGCAGTATCAGATCGGTCCCGACTGGTATCAGTTCGCCGCCGTGGCCTTTGTCATCCACTTCGTAAGCATCGTCCTGATGGTCATTCTCACCAGCAAGGGCGGCAAGAAGAAGGCCCACGCTTGGGCCGCCTCTGCCGGTGCTGACGCCAGCACCAAGAATGTCGGCCTGCTGGGCTGCCTGACCGTGCTGCTGCCCGTGACCCTGTCCATCGCTCTGGGTATCAACCAAGTCCCCGCCATCTGCCTGTCCGTGCTGTGGGCTCTGATCTTCACAGGCAACCTGAAGAGCTGGAACAAAATCGCTGAGCTGGTACAGAAAACCTTCCACGACGGCGTGGCCGACGTAGGCCTGGTGCTGGGCTTTCTGATGTTCCTGCAGATGTTCGTCAAGGCCGCCGGCTCCTGCAAGGATCTGCTGGCCCCCATCGTCAGCCCCATCCTGCCTAACAGCCCCTTCGCCCTGTTCCTGGTCTTCGGCGTTCTGGGCTTCCTGGCCCTGTACCGCGGTCCTCTGACCATCTGGGGCGCCGGTATCGCCACCTTTGCCATTGTTGCCGGTGCAACCAACCTGCCTCTGAGCATCCTCTACCCCCTGTTCTATATCCCCTGCTGCACTGTGACCACCAACGTCTGCCCCACCCAGTCCTGGAACATGTGGGCTATCGGTTATACCCAGGTCAGCGTCAAGGACTTTATGCGTCAGGTCCTGCCCTACGCTCTGCCCTGCGCCTTCATCCTGGAAATGGTCGCGTACTTCATGTTTGCCGCCTGATCCCGCCGCGTCCCGGTCCATGTCCTCTCCACGGTCATAGAGGGAGGGGATCCTCTCTCCCTCCATGACCGCCCGTTTTACCGGTGCGCCCCGTCTGGGGCGCACCTCGCATACCGCGTATGATCTCGGAAACAACCGGCCTGTGGCCGTCAACGTGATACATAAACATAAAGCAAAATACTTTAACGCACGCAGTGTAGGAGGAATGAGTCTATGAGCAAGAGAAGCATCCGCGTCGGCATCGACGTGGGCGGCACCCACACCAAGGCCGTGGCCCTGGACAACGACACCCAGGAGATTGTCGGTGAGGCCATCGTAATGACCACCCACGACCACGAGCTGGGCGTGGCCGCGGGCGTCATCGAGTGCTTTGAGAACTGCCTGACCAAGAACAACATCGCCCCGGAGGACGTTGTCTTCATCGCCCACTCCACCACCCAGGCGACCAACGCCCTGCTGGAGGGCGACGTGGCCAAGGTGGGCATCCTTGGCATGGCTGGCGGCGGTCTGGAGGGCTGGCTGGCCAAAAAGCAGTCCAAGATCGGCGACATCGACCTGGGTACCGGCCGGAAGATCGAGACCTGCCACACCTTCCTGAAGAACAAGGATATCAACGCCGCCAACGTGGACCGGGAGATCCAGAAGCTCCAGGACGAGGGTGCCGAGGTTATCGTGGCCTCCCAGGCCTTCGGCGTGGACGGCATCGAGGATGAGCTGCTGGTGAAGCAAGAGGCGGAGAAGAAGGGCCTGCTGGTCTCCGTGGCCTCCGAGATCAGCAAGCTCTACGGTCTGACCCGCCGCACCCGCACCGCCGCCATCAATGGCAGCATCCTGCCGAAGATGATGAACACCGCCAACTGCACGGAGATGGCCGTGCGGAAGGCCGGCATCGACGTGCCCCTGATGATTATGCGGGGCGACGGCGGCGTCATGGACATCACCGAGATGAAGAAGCGGCCCGTGCTGACCATGCTCTCCGGCCCCGCCGCCTCCGTCATGGGCGCTCTCATGTACCTGCGGGCCTCCAACGGCATCTACTTCGAGGTGGGCGGCACCTCCACCAACATCGGCGTCATCAAGAACGGCCGTCCCGCTGTGGAGTATTCCGTCGTCGGCGGCCACCGCACCTACGTCAACTCCTTGGACGTCATCGTCCTGGGCGTGGCCGGCGGCTCCATGGTCCGGGCCAGCGACCATAAACTGGTGGACGTGGGCCCCCGCTCCGCCCATATCGGCGGCCTGAGCTACGCGGTGTACACCCCCGAGGAGGAGATCGTGGACCCGCAGCTGGAGTTCTTCTCCCCCAAGGAGGGCGACCCCGATGACTACGTCCGCGTCAAGCTGGCCAATGGCAAGCGGGTCACCCTGACCAACAGCTGCGCCGCCAACATCCTGGGCTACGTGAAGGAGGGCGACTACAGCCGCGGCAACGTGGAGAGCGCCCGGAAGGCCATGAAGCCCCTGGCCGACTACCTGGGGGTCTCCGTGGAGGAGTGCGCCCGGCAGATCCTGCAGAAGGCCTTTGAGAAGATCGAGCCCGTCATCAACGACTTCGCCGAGAAGTACAAGATTGAGCGGGACCAGATCTCCCTGGTGGGCTGCGGCGGCGGCGCCAGCGCCCTGCTGCCCTACAGCGCCGAGGCCATGAAGATGAACTACTCCATCCCCACCCATGCGGAGGTCATCTCCTCCATCGGCGTGGCCCTGGCCATGATCCGGGACGTGGTGGAGCGGGTCATCCCCAACCCCACCACCGAGGACATCGCGGCCATCAAGAAGGAGGCCGCCGCCCTGGCTATCAAGAACGGCGCCGTGCCCGACACCATCGAGGTCCAAGTGGAGATTGACGCCCAGACCTCCAAGGTCACCGCCATCGCCCTGGGCTCCAACGAGGTACAGACCACCGATCTGAAGCTGCGCTGCGACGAGACCGAGGCCAAGCGCCTGGCCGCCGAGAGCATGCGGACCGATCCCAGCGAGGTGGAGACCCTCCTCACCAGCGACATCTTCTACATCTTCGGCCACAAGGTGGGCAACAAGCAGCAGGTCCGCCTGGTGGACCACCGGGGCTTCATCAAGGTACAGTGCGGCGACGCCACCGCCGGCGCCTGCAAGGCCAAGGACTGGGAGGCGAAGACCACCGAGCTGTGGAACGAGATGCTGGGCTACAAGAACGAGATGGTCCAGACCCCGGACATCTTCCTGTGCATCGGCGGCAAGGTGCTGGACTTCTCCAACACCCTGAGCCTGGAGCAGCTCACCACCATCATGCGCAGTGAGTTCCTGGACGCTGACCCGGAGGAAGAGGTCCTGCTCATCAGCTCCCGCACGGAGATCCAGTGATGCTCTCCGCCTGGTGCGACGACCTGTTGGCCCTGCCGGAGGAGGTCTGGTCCGCCTACGCCCTGTCCCGGGAGCCCCTGCGGGGGCGGCTGGACCGGGAGGGCTACCGGCCCTACTACGACCGGGCCGCCGCCTGCGGCCGGGAGGAGGCCTCCCGGCTGGCCCACGCCCATCCCGGTGCCTCCGTCCGGGACATGGCCGCCGCCCTGGGGGTGACGGTGGAGAAGGTCCCCATGCCCCAGGGCGGGGGGATCGTCACCTTCGCCTGCTACTACGAGCCGGACCGGATTGAGCTGTGCGCCGACAACGCCCAGGAGGTCCAGGGACTCCTCCAGGCCGCCGGTTTGGAGGAGCGGCTGGGCAGCGTGGATGTGCTGGACATGCTCCTGGCCCACGAGCTGTTCCATGTGGTGCAGCAGTGGGAACCGGACCTGTACGTCAACCAGAAGCACATCCTGCTGCGGAAGCTGGGCCGTCTGCGTCAGGAGAGTCGGCTGGTCTCCCTGGAGGAGGTGGCGGCCATGGCCTTCGCCCGGGAGCTGCTGGGCATGGCGGTGACGCCCTACGTCTACGACGTGTGGATGCTGCTGCCTCGGGCCCCGGAGCGGGCCCAGGCTCTCTACCGGCAGCTGATGGAACTGCGTGAGGAGGTGTGCGGTCAATGACTTCGGCCATTTACGCCAGCATCGCCCTATCCCTGGTCCTGCTGGCGGGGACGGCGGTGATCGCCGTCCGCTCCCAGCCCAGGGACTACGGCCTGGTGTGCCTGCGGGAGACGTGGATGACCACGGTGCTGGCCCTGATGCTCATCGCCCTGGGCCTAGCCGTGTGCGCTATGAAGCTGATCGACCCCTCCCTGGCGGGGGAGGAGGCGGACTCCTGGTGGTTCGCCGCCGGCTTCAATCTGGTGTGCCAAGTGCTGGGGGATTTCACCCTGCTCTTTGCCCTGTCGAAGAAGGTCGTCGCCTTCGCCGACCGTATCGAGACCATCTCCGTGCTGGGCAAACGCCGGGAGGTTGCCTGGGAGGACGTGGTCCGGGTGGAGAAGGCCCCCATGAGCCGCAGCGTGAAGCTGACGGACCGGCAGGGGAACGTGATTTCCATCAACGGCGAGAGCCGGGACTACGCCAAGTTTGCCCAGCTGGCCAAGGAGAAGATCCGGCCCGCCCAGGGCAGGGAGCTGCTGGAGCAGGTGGAGAGCCGCCTGCGGCGGGGACGCTGACCGCTGAGACTTGTTTATTTGTCCGACCAATTTCAGATGGAGGAAACAAGATATGAAGTTCGATACGGAAAAAGTCAAACAGGAGCTGTACACCGGGGTGATCAGCGATGTGCTGGACGGCATGGGCTACCGTGACCAGGCCCTGCCCGGTGGGGCTATCGCCGGCCTCAGCGACGAGACGGTGATTTTCGGGCCCGCCTTCACCAGCATCGGCACCCAGGTTTACTCTATGCCCCCGGACCCTCTCACCGCCCAGTGCAAAGTGGTAGACCAGTTGGGAGAGGGTGAGATCTATGTACTGGTGACCCGGGGCGAATACAACTGCGCCGTGTTCGGCGAGCTATTCGCCACCGCCGTGCGGCAGCGGGGCGGCGCCGGCGTGCTGCTGGACGGCTACGCCCGGGATGTGAAGGCCCTGAAGGCCATGGACTTCCCTCTGTTCTACCGTGGGCGGGACACCAGAACCTCTAAGGGCCGGTGCGAGATCAATGAGTGCCAGATCCCCGTGGTCATGGAGGGTGTGACCATTTGCCCCGGCGACTACATCTTTGGGGATGCCGACGGCGTGGTCATCATCCCAAAGGATATTGTGGACGAGGTGCTGGAGAAGTCCTTCCAGACCGTAAAAAAGGAGGATCAGGTCCGGGACGGCCTGCTACAAGGCGACTCCCTACAGAAGGTCTACGCCGAGATCGGCGCCATCTGACGGGAAAATGGAGAACCATCATACGATACAAGGGGAGGTCCTGCGGGGCCTCCCCCTTACGTTTCTTTTCTTGACGCTTTTCGCCGTTTTTCTCCAGGAAGCACCGTTTAAGTCCCGTTAAAAAAACGTTAAAGTAATCTTAAGAGAGAGCACACAAAAGGGATGGCAGATGGATACAAGTCCGATGCAGGCGGCCGTAGAATGGGGACGACCGGGCGCTGGCAGACACTTCCAGCCCCGTTGACCCCGGTACACGGCGTCGGCCG
>DVGP01000257.1 GCA_018712665.1 Candidatus Pelethomonas intestinigallinarum
GCCGCTCCTTCAGCCCCTTGTCAACAAAGGAGTTAAAGAAATTGATCTCATCGGGGCACTTCTCCAGCACCGTGCGGATAATGTGCTTGATCATAGCCTCGGCCACATCCATGTCGCCCTTCAGGTCGCAGAAGGCCATCTCCGGCTCGATCATCCAGAACTCAGCAGCGTGGCGCTGGGTGTTGGAGTTCTCCGCCCGGAAGGTGGGGCCGAAGGTGTACACGTCCCCGAAGGCCATGGCGAAGTTCTCGGCGTTGAGCTGGCCGGACACGGTGAGGCTGGCCCGCTTGCCGAAGAAGTCCTGGGCGTAGTCCACGGTGCCGTCGGGATTCTTGGGCACGTTCTCCAGGTCCAGGGTGGTCACCTGGAACATCTCCCCCGCCCCCTCGCAGTCGCTGGCGGTGATGATGGGGGTGTGGACGTAGACGAAGCCCCGGTCCTGGAAGAACCGGTGGATGGCGTAGGCCGCCACGGACCGGACCCGGAACACCGCGGAGAACAGGTTGGTCCGGGGCCGCAGATGGGCGATGGTCCGCAGGTACTCCACGGTGTGGCGCTTCTTCTGAAGGGGATAGTCGGGGGTGGAGGAGCCCTCCACCTGGATGGAGGCAGCCTTCACCTCCAGGGGCTGCTTGGCCTGGGGGGTCAGAACCAGGGTTCCGGTGACGATCAGGGCAGCCCCCACGTTCTGCCCCGCGATCTCCTTGTAGTTGTCCAGGGTGTTGGCGTCCATCACCACCTGGAGGTTCTTAAAGCAGGAGCCGTCGTTGAGCTCGATGAAGGCGAAGGTCTTCATGTCCCGGATGGTGCGGGCCCAGCCGCACACGGTGACGGTCTGGCCGTCCAGCTCCTGGCCGTCGGCGTACAGCGCCGCGATCTTGTATCTTTCCATATCCTTTCACCTGCGTTTCCAAAATCGGCAAATATGCACAGAATAGCTGTATTATACCTCCCCTGCCGCCATTTTACAAGGGTTTTTCCCCATTCCCGGGCGGAACCTCCCCGGTATTTCCGCCAAAATTTTGCTGCCGGCCAAAGCACCCCTTGACAAACCTCTGTTATCGCCTCATAATATAAGCACAAGATTATTTATTTAAACTTTTACTTAGGAGGTCTGGTCATGACCCAGCGGGAGCGGCAGATCCTGCGGTGGATCGAGGAGAACCCCATGATCAGCCAGCAGGAGCTGGCGGAGAAGGCGGGCATCACCCGCTCCTCCATCGCGGTCCACATCTCCAACCTGATGAAGAAGGGCCACATCGCCGGCAAGGGCTACATCGTCCGCACCGCCCCCTACGCGGTGGTGGTGGGGGGCGTCAACATGGACATCGGGGGCTGGTCCCAGGGGCCCCTGATCCCCCGGGACTCCAATCCCGGCCGGGTGCGGATGAGCCTGGGGGGCGTGGGGCGGAACATCGCCCACAACCTGTGCCTGCTGGGGGCCGACGTCCGGCTGCTCACCGCCTTCGGCGACGACATGTCCGCCCAGAAGCTGGCCGCCTCCTGCGGCGAGCTGGGCATCGACATCAGCCAGGCCCTGCAGGTCCCCGGAGCGGCCACCTCCACCTATCTCTTCCTGGCGGGGCCCGACGGGGACATGGAGCTGGCGGTCAGCGACATGGACATCTACCGCCACGTGACCCCGGCCTACCTGTCCGCCCGGTCCGCCCTGCTGGACAACGCACAGCTCATCATTGTGGACGCCAACATCCCGGAGGAGTCCATCGCCTGGCTGGCCGCCAACGCCAAGGTACCCCTCTTCGCCGACCCGGTGTCCACCACCAAGGCGGCCAAGCTGAAGGGCTCCCTGGGCCGACTCCACACCCTGAAGCCCAACCGCATCGAGGCGGAGCTCCTCTCCGGGGTGCCCATCACCGGCGGGGACAGCCTCCACCGCTGCGCCGACGCCCTGCTGGCCACCGGCCTGCGGCGGGTGTTCATCAGCCTGGGCGGGGACGGCGTGTTCGCCGCCGACCACAGCGGCCGCTGTCAGCTCCCCTGTCTGCCAGCCAGGATGGTCAACACCACCGGCTGCGGCGACGCCTTCATGGCGGCCATCGCCTGGGCCTACCTGGAGGGCACGGACCTGGAGAACACCGCCCGGGCGGGCCTGGCGGCCTCCGCCATCGCCATGGAGAGCGAGGAGACCATCAACCCGGCCATGAGCGCCGAGGGGGTGCGCTGCCGCATGGCAGCATGTGGGGCTTCCAGCCGGTTTTGATGCTTCTGTGCCGGTGCATCCGGCTGATGCAGGGCTGATTCGCGTATCGCCGGGCGGGTGGGGGAGAAACATGTTTCTTCCCGAAGCCCTATGGGGGCTCCGCCCCCACTCCCCGGGACATTCGGGGCTTTCAGCCCCGGACCCCGAGTTACTTTTTGCTCGTGCAAAAAGTAACCAAAAACACGCACGGAGGGAGAAACCCTTTCGATGGGGTTTCTCCCCCGTGACCCCCTCTTCCGCGACGACACAAAGGGGGACGCCTGTCCCCCTTTGGAATCCCCCGCATATGAAGAAACCTATCCT
>DVGP01000258.1 GCA_018712665.1 Candidatus Pelethomonas intestinigallinarum
GAAACTTCATGCGCCGTGGGCGCACCACGATAACAGGCAAAAGTAAGCGGCGCATGAAGTTTCGCGCATGTGGGCCGTTCCCGGCCCACGCGCTGAGATCCTACGCCGTGCCGTCAGAGACGGCACATGGCGCTTTTGCTATGCTTTTGCATAGCAAAAGGGGCCTGCGGCAAGCCGGCCCCTGTGATGGACGGAAAGCCACCCCGGAACGAAACGTTCCGGGGTGGCTTTCCACCTTATTCCTCAGGCTCCGGGCCAGTCCACTCCACCATGGTGCCCACGCAGCGGTTGATGGGCAGGCCCTGCTCGTAGAACTTGGCCTCGTAGTCGGTCATGACCCCCTGAGGGCCGTTCTCGTGGAGGTTTCGGGTGACCTCGCTGAGCTCATACCCCGCCGCCGGGAACTCCTTCAGGGAGAACTCAAAGAGGGGCTGGTTGTCGGTCTTGAACTCGATCCGTCCCCCCGGCTTCAGCACCTTCCGGTAGGTCTCCAGAAAGCCGCGGTGGGTCAGCCGCCGCTTGGCCTGACCCCGGGGAGGCCAGGGGTCGCAGAAATTGATGTAGATGAGGTCCGCCTCCTCCGGGGCGAAGTAGTCCGGCAGCAGCGCCGCGTCCCCCACCACGAAGAATACATTCCTGACTTCCTCCGCCATGGCCCGCTCCATGGCGATAACCAGGGCGTCGGGGACCTTTTCGATGGCGATGAACAGCACCTCCGGGTTCCGACGGGCTGTCTCCACGGTGAACCGGCCCTTGCCGCAGCCCAGCTCCAGCCGCACCTCCCGGGCCTGGGGCATCAGCTCCTCCCGCCACCGGCCCTTCAGGGCGAAGCCGTCCCGGACATGGACCGGGGCGCACTTCTCCATCCTGGGTCCCAGGTTCTTCTTCTTCCGCATCCGCATGACAGGATACCTCCTGAAAATTTCTCAGGAAATCATACCATATGGAAACCGAAAAGACAAGAGCGGCGGAGCGGGGAGAATGGGCTTTGACAACCCCGGCGGCGGCGTGATATAAATGGAGAAAGCATATGTGCTGAACAGGAGGAGCTCGAATGGATCAGATGAAAGTATTGCTGGTGCTCTGTGACGGATTGCGGCCCGACTGTATCCGGGACCATCCGGCGATCACTTTTCTGCGGGAGAGGGGGAGCTGGTGCATGGACGCCCGGACGGTCTTCCCCCCGGTGACCCTGCCCTGCCACATGTCCCTGTTCCACAGCGTGGACCCGGGGCGGCACGGGATCACGACCAACGTCTATGTGCCCCAGGTCCGCCCGGTGCCGGGGCTGTTCGAGCGGCTGGCCGAAAGGGGGCTGCGGTGCGCCATGTACTACAATTGGGCGGAGCTGCGGGACCTGGCCCGGCCAGGGAGCCTGGCTCGGAGCCAGTATATCTCTGATTGTGTTTACGGAAGCGAGGCGGCCACCAGGGAGACCTTCGCCCGGGCCATGGCGGAGCTGCGGGGCGGCGAGATGGATTTCGCCTTCCTGTACCTGGGGTGGACCGACGGCGCGGGTCACGCCTCCGGCTGGGAGAGTCCCGCGTATCTGCGGGCCGTCCGGGAGAGCTGCGACATGGTGGGAGAGCTGGTGGAGGCACTGAGCGGCGAGTACACCATTTTCCTCACCTCGGACCACGGAGGCCACGACAGGACCCATGGGCTGGATATCCCTGAGGACATGACCATTCCCATTTTCTGCCTGGGGCCGGATTTCCCCGCGGGGCGGGAGATGCCCGGGCTCACGATCCTGGACGTGGCGCCCACCATTGCCCGGCTGCTGGGGGCGGAGATCCCCCGGGAGTGGGAGGGGCGGAGCCTGTGCTGATATATGTCTAAGAGGGAGGCGGAACCCGCCTCCCTCTTAAAGGTCCAGCCGGAAAGTGTACTCCGGGTATACGATGTCCGTCTCCCGTTTTCGGAAGCTGCCCTCCCCGGCTACACGGAAGCCAAGCTTCCGCAGTACGCCGCAGGAGGCCGTATTCTCCCGGGCTACTTTGGCGGTGAAGGACCTGACGCCCTCGCGGCGGCCCCAGTCCATCAACGCGGTGAGCATCTCGGTGCAGTATCCCCGCCGCCAGAACCTCTTGTGAACGGCGTAGCCCAAGTCCCAGCATCCGCCCTCCTCCGTGGGCACCACACTGCACGTGCCGACAAATTCCCCGCTCTCCCGGGAAAATACGGTGAAGGGAAACCAGCCCTCCTGGCTTTCGATCCCCTTTCCAAAGTTGGCGTAGGCGTCTCCCGCCTTATCCCGCGGCGGGTCCGCGAGGTATTTCCCCATCTCCTCATCCAGCCAAATATCCACGCACAGCGGGCCCCAGGCCTCGCGGGTGCTTCGCAGCATCAGGCGGGAAGTGATGATGTCATCTGTCAGCATGATGATCTCCTCCTTTTGAGGACAGGATACCACATCCTGTTGGAAAAAGCAACCGTGCGGGGTTTCGGGAGGTTCGGCGCCGCGAGGCGGCGGCGTACAGCCCCCTTGGCGGCGCCCGGCTCAGTACGGCCGGTTGTAGATAGGCGCCACATCCCTCCTGCCCCGCCACAGGATCAGATACCAGGGGAAAAAGCCCAGAAGGGACGCCGCCGTCACGCACAGCCGGTAGTCCAGAACCTCCCCCAGGGCTCCCACCGCCACGGTGAGCAATGTGGGCACCAGGGCGTAGAGCGCGTTGAACACCGCGTTGATCTTGGCCCGCATATCGTCCGGAAGGTGGTTTTGGACGCTGCTCTCCCGGAGGGTGGCGCTGTTGATTCCCAGAAAACCGCAGATTCCCCGGTTGACCAGCATCAGGGGAAAGCCCAGCCAGAGGAGGACGGCGTCCATCAGGTTGTAGGCCACATACACCACATTGGAGAGGCCGAACCGCTTCTCCGGCGGGATGGTGAATTTGTAGTGGACCAGCCCGCCGATGGTCCGGCCCACGAACTGGGCGGTGGTGAACCAGGCATACATGGTGATGTCCAGCCCTGGAGCGGTGCGAAACCAGGCCCGGATCAGAGGCTCGGTGGCCTCACTGATCCCCTGGGTGATGGGCATGTAGCCATAGATCCGCAGAAGTCCCGGCTCCTTCCGCAGATAGGCGAACCCCTCCCGGAAATCCCGGAGGTAGTCTCTGAAAGAGAAGCGCCCGCCCTTGACGGTCCGCTCCTCCACTTTGATCCGGGTCTCCACCGTAGCGGCCAGGAGGAGCAGGATTCCCTCCCCCACACAGATGGGCCACAGCCCCACCTGGTCATAGAGGACGCTGGCCACCGGCGTCATCACAACGGTAACCGTGGGGTAGAGCATTCCGGAGACCGTGTAGCCCTTCTGGGCGAAGCCCTGGGGGATCAGGTTGGGGTAGAGGCTGGTATAGGCCAGGGAGTACACCGCGCCGATGGTGTTGGCTACCAGGGAAACAGCGGTATACAGTCCCAGGCCGAAGGTGTGGCCCGCCAGATACCACCCCACCAGCAGGTAAATCGCCCCCAGCAGGTAGTCCAGCCCCACGATCACCGGCTTGCGGCGGAAGTTGTCCAGATAGGGGGACAGCAGCACCGGCAGCAGGACCCGGGGCAGGGCCGAGACGGCGGTGAACAGGGCCGTGGCCAGGGTGCTGCCGGTGGTGTCGAATACCACAAAGCCGAGGGCAAAGCTCATGGCCACCCCGCCGATGGCGCTGATGACGGTGCCCAGGGTGATGATGGTGAAGTTCTTTGTCCACAGAGTTTGTCGCATGAAATGTTCTCCTTTCTTCCCGCAGGTCCATTCTACCACAGGAGAAGAAGGGAGAAAAAGGGCCTGCCTTTGAGAAAAACCTTGCAGCAAGAGGGACTGAATCGACGGATTCAGTCCCTCTTGTAGAAATATTTCTTTGTGAGCTGGTAGGCGTCCTTGTACCGGCGCTCCGCCTCCAGGACCTCCAGCATGTAGGGGACGTGGAAGCGGACAAAGCCGTCCCCCATGTGGGCCTGAAGGCGGGCGAAGGCGCGGGACATCATCCCGGCGTAGGTCCCGTCCCCCAGATAGTCGGGGTGTTCCAGCCGGTACCGCACCAGGTCCAGCAGCTCCCGGCCGGAGGTCAGCCACTCCTCCGTGTCCTCCAGAGGCGGCCCGCCGGGGCCGTCCAGCAGGGCATAGCCCCGCTCCAGGGCGGCCATGGCCTCCTCCGGCCGGCCCAGCCGCTCATAGGCGATGGCCAGCTTGTGAAAGTAGAGGGGATCGGTCTCCAGTGGGGCGGCGGTGAGCAGCTCCAGGGCCTCCCGGTCCATTCCCCACTCCAGATAGGAGGCCGCCGTGTTGTAGTCGATGTAGGCGCTCCAGCGGTCCTCCCGGAGGCACGCGGCCAGATTCCGGGTCACCTGGTAGCAGGAGAGCATCAGGTCCCTGTGGCCGGTGGCGCTGTAGCCGTTGCCAAGGAGAAGCTTGGCGTGGGTCATCAGGTAGGGGTGGCCCTCCCGGGCGGCCAGGTCGTAGCCACGGGCCAGCAGGTCCGCCGCCCGGGCATAGTTCCCCCGCCACAGGCAAAGCTCCCCTGCGAAAATGGTATAGAAGGCGCTGCCGTCCAGGCGCAGCAGCTCCTCCCGGACGCTCTCCTCCTCGTTCTCCTCCCCGTTCTCCAGCCGCAGGACCAGATAGAGGGCGTACTGCCGCCGGTCCATGACGGCGGCGAACTCCTCCAGCTCCGGCGCCAGGGTCTGGCGGAGGCTCAGCAGCAGCAGGACGTCCAACAGATAGGGGGAGCGGAGGCACCGCTCCCGGTTCTCCTCCAGCCAGGTCCGGGCCCCCTGAAAGGGGTCCAGGCTCTCCCGGCCCGACAGCAGCTCCCGGTAGGCCGTCTCCACCGCCTCCTCCGCCCGGGCCAGAAAGGCCGGGTCCGTCTCGTAGTCCACCCCCAGCCGCCGCAGCAATGGCAGGAGGATGTCCTCCCCCGCCTCCACCTTGCCCTGCTCGATCTTGCTGAGATAGCTCACGGCGCACACGCCCCGGCACAGGCCCTCCTGGCTGAAATTCCGCCGCAGCCGCTCCCGCCGGATCAGCGCCCCCAAAAACTTCCGCATCGTCCCGCCTCTCTTTCCTGTTTTTTTCAGTATAGTGGAGGCGAAACGGCGCGGTCAAGGAAAATTTTCCTCCGGCGACGGCGGTCGGCGGGGCCGAAATGGGCATGACAGACAAAAACGCTTTGACGGCGGCGGCACGGCGTGGTATAATTTGACCAACCAAACCGGAAAAGGAGGGCGTACATATGGCAGATCGCATCATCACCATCGGCCGCCAGTGCGGCAGCGGAGGGCACACCATTGGGCGGCTGCTGGCCCAGCGGCTGGGCCTTGCCTTCTACGACAAGGAGATTGTGGAGCTGACGGCGGCGAAAACCAAGTTTTCTCCGGAGTTCATCCAGTCCCACGGGGAGTACTTCCACAGCGGCGCCCTGGGCCACATCATCGGCTACGGCACCCGGTTCGACGGGTCCTACAAGACCGGCAGCTCCCTGACGGACCAGCTCCACCAGGCCCAGAGCGAGGTCATCCTGGAGGTGGCGGCCCAGGGCCCCTGCGTCATCGTGGGCCGCTGCGCGGACAACGTGCTGGAGGGAAAATACCCCACCATGAACGTGTTTATCTACTCCGATATGTCATACAAGGTGGAGCGCTCCGTCCAGGAGCACGGCCTGGACCCCGACAAGGCCGCCTCCATCCTCACCCGCCGGGACAAGGCCCGGGCCCACCACTACCGGTTCTACACCGAGCGGAAGTGGGGGGACATGCGCAACTACGACATCTGCCTGGACAGCGGACGGCTGGGGCTGGAGCGGTGCGTGGACCTGCTGGCGGACGCCTACCGGCGGTGGTAGGCGAAAAAGGCCGACGCCTTTTCCGCCGCCTGCGGGCGGCAGAACTCTGCGAGGCTTTTTTGACATGCTGAGGGGAGGGGCGCTTTGGTGCCCCTCCCCTTCCGCTCTCTCTGTCCGGGTTGCGTTTTCGCCTGGCCCGTGCTACACTGGGATACGTGAATAAATCCCGCGTATCGCGGCGGAAAGGATGATATGAGCTATGGAGAACTGGAATGCCCTGACGGACTACAGCATGGAGCAGGCGGTGCAACTGCTGGCCATCGACAGCCCCTCGGGGTACACCCGCCGGGCGGCGGAGTATGTGATGGACCTCTACCGCGGCCTGGGGTACGCCCCGGCCATGACCACGAAGGGCGGCGTGCTGGTGTGCCTGAACCCCGACGCACCGGCGGAAAACGGCCTGCTGCTGGAGGCCCACCTGGACACCCTGGGGGCTATGGTGACGGAGATCACCGCCGCCGGGCGGCTGCGGGCCACCAACCTGGGGGGACTGAACCCCAACAACGGCGAGGCGGAGAACGTGCGGATCGTCACCCGGAGCGGAAAGGTCTACACC
>DVGP01000259.1 GCA_018712665.1 Candidatus Pelethomonas intestinigallinarum
TCCATTTCGCCTTACCGCCTGGACATGGACAAACTCACCCAGGTCCTGCTGCGGTTTGAGACGCCCCGGGCGTTTCACCACCCGGATGACAACGACCTGCGCCTGTGCTGCTCATCGGAGCTCCATGCCTCCCTGAAGGCAGGAATGCGGGGCGTGGGGACCTGGCAGGGGGATCGCCTGCTCTCCTTCACGCCGGACGATCTCCAGTGACTCGTTGAAAAATACCCGCCGCGTGCGATCGCGGCGGGTATTTTTCTTGGTGCTGCGGAAGAAAATGTGAAATAGCCCTTGCCTTTTGTTACGGCATTTTATATAATACTTCTCGTCACTTTTTAGACAAAATTTCTAACAGACAAAGGAGTGTGAAACATGGCCGAGGAAAACAAGACCCCTCTGACCGAGGAGGCCGAGAGCAAAAACTTTATCCATCAGTTCATCGACGAGGACATCGCAGAGGGTGGTCAGTTCCAGGGCATGACCGTCCACACCCGTTTCCCGCCGGAGCCCAACGGCTATCTGCACATCGGCCACTGCAAGGCCCTGTGCATCGACTTCGGCACCGCCGAGAAGTACGGCGGGCTGTGCAACCTCCGCATGGACGACACCAACCCCACCAAGGAGGACGTGGAGTACGTGGAGGCCATCCAGGAGGATATCCACTGGCTGGGCTTTGACTGGGGCGACCGGTTCTACTATGCCTCCGACTACTTCGAGAAGATGTACGAGTGCGCCGTGTCCCTCATCAAGAAGGGCCTGGCCTACGTCTGCGAGCTGACCCCGGAGCAGATGAAGGAGATGCGGGGGGACGTGAACTGCCCCGCCCAGTGCCCCTACCGGGACCGCCCGGTGGAGGAGAGTCTTGACCTCTTCGCCCGGATGCGGGCCGGGGAGTTCCCCGACGGGTCCATGACCCTCCGGGCCAAGATCGATCCCAGCTCCGGCAACTTCAACATGCGGGACCCCGTGATCTACCGCATCAACCACATGCACCACCACCGCCAGGGGGACAAGTGGTGCATCTACCCCATGTACGATTTCGCCCACCCCATTGAGGACGCCCTGGAGGGCATCACCCACAGCCTCTGCTCCCTGGAGTTTGAGGCCCACCGTCCCCTGTACAACTGGGTGGTAGAGCACTGCGACCTGCCGTGTAAGCCCCGGCAGATCGAATTTGCCCGCCTGGGCATCGACCATACCGTCATGAGCAAGCGCAAGCTCCGGGCGCTGGTAGAGGGCGGGAAGGTCTCCGGCTGGGACGATCCCCGGATGCCCACCCTCTGCGGCCTCCGCCGACGGGGCTACACCCCTGCCTCCATCCGAAATTTCTGCGAGCGCATCGGCGTGGCCAAGGCAGCCAGCACCGTGGAGTACAGCTTCCTGGAGCACTGTCTCCGGGAGGACCTCAACGAGACCGCCCAGCGGCGGATGGCGGTTCTCCGCCCGGTGAAGCTGGTCATCACCAACTACCCGGAGGGGAAGAGCGAGACCTTCACCGTGGAGAACAACCCCAACCGTCCCGAGGACGGGGAGCGGGAGATCACCTTCTCCCGGGAGCTGTACGTGGAGGCCGACGACTTCCTTCCCGAGCCCGTGCCCAAGTACAAGCGCCTCTATCCCGGCGGCCCCGAGTGCCGGTTGAAGGGGGCATACCTGATCCGCTGTGTGGGCTACGTGACCGACGAGAACGGCAATGTCACGGAGATTGCCGCCGAGTACGACCCGGACAGCCGGGGCGGCAACCCCGCCGACGGCCGGAAGGTGAAGGGCGCCACCATCCACTGGGTGGACGCCGCCACCGCCGTGGACGCGGAGTGCCGGCTCTACGACAACCTGTTCTCCGACCCCGCCCCCGACGCCGCCGACAAGGATTTCCTGGAGTGCCTGAACCCCGGCTCCCTGGAGGTGGTCACCGGCTGCAAGGTGGAGGCCGGTCTGGCCGACGCCGTGGCCCCCGCCAATTTCCAGTTCCTGCGTCTGGGCTACTTTTGCCTGGACAGCAGGGACAGCCGTCCGGGGCATCTGGTGTTCAATCGGTCTGTGGGCCTGAAGGATGGCTTTAAAAAGTAAGTCCGACAAATGAAGGGCCGCCGCCGGCAGATGCCGGCGGCGGCTTGTTGTTTTTAGGTGGAAGCCCGCTAGAGAAGGACGGGGAGGAGGCTAAAAAAAGAAGCGGGACCTTTTGGCCCCGCTTCAACAAACAATTTTACCGGTACAGGGGATACTTGACGGTGATCTCAGCGACCAGGGCCCGGGCCTCCTTAACGCCGGCCTCCCGCTTGCTGACCAGCAGGTCGATGCAGTGAGCAATGGTCTCCATGTCGGCGGGCTGGAGCCCACGGGCGGCCACGGCGGCGGTACCCAGACGGATGCCGTTGGGGTGGTTGGCGCCGGCGGTGTCGTAGGGGATGGAGTTCTTGTTGCAGGTAATGTTGGCGCTGTCCATCAGCTCCTCGCACTCCTGGCCGGAGATGCCCTTGTTGCGCAGATCCACCAGCATCAGGTGGTTGTCCGTGCCGCCGGAGACCAGGTTGAAGCCCCGGTCCGTCAGCCCCTTGGCCAGAGCCTGGGCGTTATCCAGCACCAGCTGGGCGTAGTCCTTGAAGGAGGGCTGGAGGGCTTCCTTCAGGGCCACGGCCTTGGCGGCAATGATGTGCATCAGGGGGCCGCCCTGGACGCCGGGGAACACCCACTTGTTGAGCTTGTGCTCGGCGGCGAACTCGGCGGTGGACAGGATCATGCCGCCCCGGGGCCCCTTGAGGGTCTTGTGGGTGGTGGTGGTAGCGACATCCACCCAGGGGAAGGGGCTGGGGTGGAGACCCGCCGCCACCAGACCGGCGATGTGGGCGATGTCAGACATCAGATAGGCGCCGCACTTGTCGGCGATCTCCCGGAAACGCTTGAAGTCGATGATCCGGGGATAGGCGCTGGCGCCGCAGACGATGAGCTTGGGCTTGTGCTCCATGGCCAGCCGCTCCACCTCGTCGTAGTCGATATAGCCCTCCTCGGTGACGCCGTAGCCCACGATGTTGAACAGGTGGCCGGAGAAGTTCACCGGGCTGCCGTGGGTCAGGTGGCCGCCGTGGGCCAGCTTCATACCCATCATGGTGTCGCCGGGCTGGAGCAGGGCCAGCTCCACGGCCATGTTGGCCTGGGCGCCGGAGTGGGGCTGGACGTTGGCGTAGGTGCAGTTGAAGAGCTTCTTGGCCCGCTCAATGGCGATGTTCTCCACCACGTCCACATACTCGCAGCCGCCATAGTAGCGGTTGCCGGGATAGCCCTCGGCATATTTGTTGGTCAGGGGATTGCCGGCCGCCAGCTGAACGGCCCGGCTGGTAAAGTTCTCGGAGGCGATCAGCTCAATGTGGCTCTCCTGACGATCCACCTCCGCCTGGATGGCGCTGGCCACCTCCACATCCACTTGATTGATGATGTCTACTCCGTACATGTCAGTTTCCTCCTCTTTGGGATGTCGATTTATGTTCTCCGACTGTCGGTCAAAAAAACCCGAAATCAAAAAGCAGTATATCATAATATGCCCTGAATTGCTCTGGCAGTATTCAACAAATTTTGCACAAAAAATATATACATAAAGACAACAATATGGGGCGGCATTGTCTTAGCTGGGCGGACAGTGCCTATACTGTCTACCGACAAAACCTCCCGGTTTCCTACCGTATATTCTACCTGGGCGAGGGACAAACTGCCAATGTATCGACGGTAAGCTGAAAACCGGGAGGGATGCGTTCGTGCAGGGCAAGGTCGAGATCTGCGGCGTGAACACTTCAAAGCTGAAGGTGCTGCGAAATGATGAGACGATGGAGCTGCTGCGGCGGACCAAGGAAGGGGATCAGAAGGCCCGGGACGAGCTGATCCGGGGAAACCTGCGTCTGGTGCTGTCAGTGATCCAGAAATTCTCAGGCCGGGGGGAGAACGCCGACGATTTATTCCAGGTGGGCTGTGTGGGCCTCATCAAGGCCATCGACAACTTCGACATCACCCAGCCGGTGCGGTTCTCCACCTACGGCGTGCCCATGATTGTGGGGGAAATCCGCCGCTACCTCCGGGACAACAGCACCATCCGGGTCAGCCGCAGTATGCGGGACACCGCTTACAAGGTCATGCAGGCCCGGGAGAAGCTGATGTCGGAGACCCAGCGGGAGCCAACGGTGGAGCAGCTGGCCAAGGAGCTGGACATCCCCAGAGAGGACGTGGTCTTCGCCATGGACGCTATCGTGGACCCGGTGAGCCTCTTTGAGCCTATCTATTCCGACAGCGGCGACACAGTCTGCGTCATGGACCAGGTGAAGGACAGCAAAAATACCGACGAGCAGTGGCTGGAGCACATCGCCCTGAAGGATGCTCTGGACCGGCTGGGGGAGCGGGAGCGCCACATTCTCGCCCTGCGGTTCTACGAGGGGAAGACCCAGATGGAGGTCTCCGCCGAGGTGGGGATCTCCCAGGCCCAGGTGAGCCGCCTGGAGAAGAACGCCTTAAAGACTATCAAGAAGAATATTTGATCCTTTTTTGCTGATAATCTGTGCCAACGCATGGCACCGATGCGCTTAGATTCGCCCATCGCCGGGCGGGGGGAAAATATGTTTCTTTCCGAAACCTTTCGGGGGCTGCGTCCCCGGACCCCGAAGGTTCTGGGCCTCCCCGGCCCAGTCCCGGGTTACTTTTTGTGCGAACAAAAAGTAACCAAAAAACCGCACGGGAGGAGAAACCCTTTCGATGGGGTTTC
>DVGP01000260.1 GCA_018712665.1 Candidatus Pelethomonas intestinigallinarum
TCCGGGCCCTGGACGGAAACTATTTCGCCGTGGTGGAAGTGGAAAAGAGCTATGTGTAAAGCGAGCGGGCGCAAGCCCGCTCGCTTTCGCATATCCGTTTTCTACCGTTTCTCCCCCGGCCGGAAGATCAGCGCCGCCAGGAGGGAGAACAGCACCGCCGCGGCGATGCCGCCGGAGGCGGCGGTGAGCCCCCCGGTGAGGACCCCCAGCCACCCCTGCTCCCCCACGGCCTTGGCCACCCCCTTGGCCAGGTTAGAGCCAAAGCCCGTCAGGGGGACGCTGGCCCCGGCCCCGCCCCACTGGGCAATGTAGCCGTACACACCGATGGCCTCCAAGAACACGCCGCAGACCACATACCCCGTCAGGATCCGGGCAGGGGTGAGCGTGGTCTTGTCGATGAAGATCTGGCCGATGACACATAGGAGGCCGCCGCAGAGAAACGCGTTGAGGTATTGCATACATAATTCCGCCCCTTTCAGACGCTTTCGATGACCACCGCGTGACAGATGGAGGGGATGCTCTCCCCCTGGCAGGTGGAGGTAGGGGAGAGCAGGGCCCCGGTGGGGGCGAAGAGGATCCTCCGCCATCGGCCCCGCTCCATCTCCCCCAGCAGGTAGCCGCACAGCACCGACGCCGCGCAGCCGCAGCCGCTGGCCCCGGCGTGCATGTCCTGATTTTGAATATCGTAGAGCAGCAGGCCGCAGTCGGTGTAGTTCCCGCCCATATCCACCCCGTCCCGGGCAAAGAGGTCCGCCACGATCTGGTGACCCAGGGCCCCCAGGTCCCCGGTGACCACCAGGTCGTAGTCCCGGGGCCCGGTGCCGGTGGCGGCAAAGTGGGCGGACAGGGTGTCGTAGGCGGCGGGGGCCATAGCCGCCCCCATATTGTTGGCGTCGGTGATCCCCTTGTCCACGATTTTGCCGCAGGTGACGGCGGTGACGGCGGGGCCGGAGCCCTCCCGGCCCAGGATGGCGCAGCCCGCCGCCGTGGCGGTCCACTGGGCGGTGGGGGTCCGCTGGCTGCCGTAGGGCACCGGCATGCGGTACTGCCGCTCGGCGGTGCAGAAGTGGCTGCTGGTCATGGCCCCCAGCCGCTCCGCGAAGCCCCCCGCCACCAGCAGGGAGCCCAGCGCCAGGCTCTCCCCCATGGTGGAGCAGGCGCCGTAGAGGCCGTAGAAGGGGATGCCGAAGTCCCGCAGACCGAAGGAGGTGCCGATGCACTGGTTGAGCAGGTCCCCCGCCAGAATGTAGTCCAGGTCGTCCGGCTTCAGCCCCGCCTTCTCCAGCGCCTTGCCCAGGGCGGCCTTCTGCATGGCGCTCTCTGCCTTCTCCCAGGTCTTTTCACCGAAGAAGCTGTCGGTGCACAGCTGGTCGAACCAGTCCGCCAGAGGCCCCTCCCCCTCGTGCTTGCCGCCCACGGCGGCGTGGGAGAGGATGTGTACGGGCGCGGGCAGGGCGACGGTCTGCCGTCCCAGCCGGTTTGCCATGGCGCTCACCTCCAGAAAAAGTGCCGGCTGCCGCCGGTGGAGGTAGTATGCGCCCCTGTCCGGTAAGATTATGTGCGTTCAGGGGTGGAAAAACCAGGGAACGCATCCGGCGTGTCAGAAAGCCTCGCGACGTTCCGCCGCCAGGGCTGCGAGGAGTCATACAAAATTGTTGATTCCTGATGACAGGAGCCCAAGCCCGTGGTACAATGAGGGCGAGGCTTATCTCGCCGGCCCGCTCTGTGCCGGTGACACTTTGACAGAAGACGAGGAGATGTGACATGAACAGATTTGGAATCCAGGTGGAGCTGAGGAACATCCCTCCGCTGGACAGGGAATTTTTTCCCATGATGCGATTCAACCAGGCCTTTCTGGCCACGGCCAGAAAGCCGGTGGCCATCGCCGTGGAGCGGGACCGGGGACAGGTGGCGGTGTGCCATACCTTCATCCACGGCACCGACGAGCGGTATGAGGCCGACTGCTACTACATGGACCGGCTGGTGAAGTGCCTGCTGTGGATGAAGGGCGGCTGGAAGATCTATGTCAGCGGCGACGAGCGGGTCGGGACCTATCTGAAGGAGACCTACTCCCTCACCGGAGCCCGGGCCTTTGACGCCGACTTCATGGCCGACGTGTACGAGAGGCCCTTCGAAGTGGTCATCTGCGACCAGGTCCCCGAGGAGAAGGACGTGTCCCAGGCCATCGGCCGGCATATAGACGGCTGCCGCATTGGCTTCGACGCCGGCGGGTCCGACCGGAAGGTGTCCGCCGTGGTGGACGGGGAGACCGTGTTCTCCGAGGAGGTGGTCTGGCACCCGAAGATCACCGCCGACCCCCAGTACCACTACGACGGCATCGTGGCCGCCTTCAAGTCCGCCGCCGAGCACATGCCCCGGGTGGACGCAGTGGGCGTCAGCTCCGCCGGCGTGTTCATCAACGACCGGACCATGGTGGCCTCCCTGTTCCTGAAGGTGCCCAAGGACCAGTTCGACGCCAAGGTGAAGGACATCTACATCCGGGCTGTGAAGGACACCTTTGGGGACATCCCCTACGCCGTGTGCAACGACGGCGACGTGTCCGCCCTGGCCGGGGCCATGAGCCTGGAGGACAACAACGTGCTGGGCATCGCCATGGGCACCAGCGAGGCCGTGGGCTACGTGGACGGGAAGGGCAACATCACCGGTTGGCTCAACGAGTTGGCCTTCATGCCCGTGGACGCCGCGGCGGACGCCATGGTGGACGAGTGGAGCGGGGACATCGGCTGCGGCGTGAAGTATTTCTCCCAGGACGGCGTCATCAAGCTGGCCCCCCGGGCGGGGATCGAGCTGGACGAGAGCCTGTCCCCGGCGGAGAAGCTGAAGGTGGTCCAGAGCCTCATGGCCCAGGACGATCCCCGGGCGGCGGCGGTCTACCAGTCCATCGGCGTGTACCTGGGCCACACCCTGGCCTACTACCACCAGCTCTACGGCTGCAAGCACGTGCTGCTGCTGGGCCGGGTCATGTCCGGCAAGGGCGGCGACATCATCCTGGACACCTGCAAGCAGGTCCTGGCCGACGAGTACCCGGAGCTGAACGGCAAGATGATCCCCGCGCTGCCCGACGAGAAGTTCCGCCGGGTGGGCCAGTCCATGGCCGCCGCCTCCCTGCCGGCGCTGGAACGCTAAGGCCGTACTTTTCTTTATAAAGAAAAGTACCAAATACCCGCAGGGCACTTAGAAATTTTTGCGCGAAACTATCGTTTCGCTTATCACATGATCTGCCGGTCTGAAAAAATCAGAGGAATCTTCAGCTCCGGTGTTCTGCCGAGCATACGAACTGGCTTATCAAACCCATACCCTTGAGCGGAGCGTGAACTCCGCGAACAAAAGTTTTTGTCCAACTTTTTTCAAAAAGTTGGCGGGGCCCGGGGTGGAACCCCGGTGGGCCCCGGCGGACCTGAGAGGAGCATGTTATGCGTGTCAAAAATGGAAAAGTACTGATTGGCCGGAGTTTTCTTGACGTTGACCTGGACTTTGACCGTGTGATCACCGCCATCGGCCCTCTGGAGGGGGCGGCGGACTTTGACGCCCGGGGCTGCTACGTGATCCCCGGACTGGTGGACATCCACACCCACGGGGCGGTGGGGGAGGACTTCTCCGACGGCAAACCGGAGGGTCTCCAGCCCCTGGCGGACTACTACGCCAGCCGGGGGGTCACCTCGTACCTGGCCACCACCATGACTTTGAAGGAGGAGACCCTCTCCCCCGCCATGCACGCCATCCGGGACTTCCGGCGAAACGGTGGGGCCAAGTGCGCCGGGGTCCACCTGGAGGGTCCCTTCCTCTGCTACGCCAAGCGGGGGGCCCAGGCAGCGGAAAACCTCCACAAACCGGACGCAGCCCTCTTTCACCGGCTCAACGAGGCCAGCGGCGGACAGGTGCGGCTGGTCACCGTGGCCTGCGAGGAGGAGGGGGCCCTGGACTTCATCCGCCAGGTGTCCCGGGTCTGCACCGTCTCCCTGGGCCACTCCACCGCCGACTACGACACCGCCATGGCGGCCTTCGCCGCCGGGGCCAGCCACGCCACCCACCTCTACAACGGGATGCCCTCCTTCCTCCACCGGGCGCCGGGCATCATCGGCGCGGCCTTTGACGCCGGGGCCAGCGTGGAGCTGATCTGCGACGGCCTCCACATCCACCCCGCCGTCATCCGGGCCACCCACCGGCTCTTCGGCGACAGGCTGAACCTGATCTCAGACTCCCTGCGCTGCGCCGGAATGCCCGACGGCGACTACGAGCTGGGGGGCCAACCCATCACCGTCAAGGGCGGCAAGGCCACCCTCACCGGCACCGACACCCTGGCCGGGTCCTCCATCTCCCTGCTGGACGCGGTACGGAACGTGGTGGCCTTTGGCCTGAGCCTGCCGGAGGCGGTGTACGCCGCCTCCACAGCCCCGGCCCTGGCCGTGGGCCTCACCGACGTGGGGACCATCGCTCTGGGGAAGGCGGCGGACCTGGTGGTGCTGGACAGGGACCTGGCACTGAAGGCCGTGTTTGTGGACGGCCGGCGGGAGGTGTAAAGGCGGCATCTCCCTTCCAATCGCAAAATCCGCAAAAATTTCATATTTTTGCGGAAAAATCAAAATATTTTTAGCAAAGTAAACGACCGGCTTTTATCACAAATATGGATTTTTGGTAATATGCGCATTGACAAGAAGTTTTTTGAACTGCTAAAATAATAGCAGTTTAGGAAACAATCCTAAGCTGCTGTATCGTTTTTCCTCAATCTTCTCCATCAAGCAAAGGGCCGCCCTGTCAGGGGCGGCCTTTTGCTTTCCTCTTTATCCGATGTCCGCCGCTTTTCATCAGCGGACGGATGTGCTATAATGCTTTTTAGAGCTTAGGGCTGTCCGGCCGGGCTGGACAGTGAGGAAGGAGGGCGGCGTCCATGCAGAGCGGGCGCGTTACGCTGGACATCCACGGCATGACCTGCGCTCAGGCCCAGGCGGCCATCAACGCCGCCCTGCGCCGCTGCGGCGGCTCGGTCTACCGGCTGGAGGTGGTCCACGGCTACCACGGCGGGACCCAGCTGCGGGACATGGTCCGGCAGACCTATGTTAAGCACCCCAAGGTTAAGCGCCTGGAGCTGAGCCTGAACCCCGGGGTCACGGAGCTGGTCCTGCGGGAGTACTGAGGGCAAGATAAAGAGGCCTGCCGTCTCCAGCAGACCTCAACCTTCCGCGCTATGTCCGATTATCCCGCCTGGCCAGCCGTCTTCTTGGCGGTCTGTGTGATATAGTCGCTGACCTGATCCCGCTCCATCCCCAGGGCCACCGCCAGCTCCCCGTAGAGCAGGTCCTCCGCCCGCTTCATGAACCGCTCGTCCACCTGGCCGGGCTTTGCTCCGGAGGAGCGCCGCTCCTGCCGCCGGACATGGGCGGCCTTGATGATCTGGACCAGATCCTCGCACTGGTGGGAGCTGAGAAGATTCTGGTAGTGGGCGGTCAGCAGCCGCAGGTTCTTCTCCCGGCACACATCCGGCTTCATGCCGGGGATGGCCCGCACCAGGGCCTCCGCCTCATCCCGGGAGAGGATGGGGCGGCTGAACACCTGCCCGTCCACCGGCGCGTAGACCTTGCCGCTGCGGTAGGCGGGGGCCAGGGTGTAATAGAGCTTCTCCCGGTTCGCGCCCCGCATGGCCAGCGGCCCGATGGCCTCCACCTGGCACGCGCCCTCGCCGCCGTAAATGATCCACTGCCCCACCTGATACATGCACAGCCTCCTTTCTCCAAGTTCAGACAATAACAGCCCGTGAAACGGGCTGCAAGATATTACTATTTGTATTATAACACATTTTTCCAAAATATGTAAGAGAAAATTTTTATTTTTTTGATATTTTTTGCATTGTCCGAGGTATTCCGGACCCAAAATGCGCAATACGCGCGGGCGCCGGACGCCGGGCGGTGGAAGGAGCGGTTTTTATGGAGCCAATCTGTTATATCGTGGGAGCCTGCCCGCCGGGAGAGATCCGGTTCGCCCCGGGGCGGCCCGCCTTTGTCATCGCCGCCGACAAGGGGCTGGTTCACCTGGAGGCCCAGGGCATCCGGCCGGACCTGATCGTGGGGGACTTCGACTCCCTGGGCCGGGTGCCGGCGGGGGACAACATCCTCCGCCATCCGGTGGAGAAGGACGACACGGACTCCATGCTGGCGGTGAAAATCGCCCTGGACCGGGGGATGGGGACCATCGTGTTCTACGGCTGTCTGGGCGGGCGGCTGGACCACACCTACGCCAACCTCCAGACCTTGACCTACCTGGCTAGGCGGGGCGGGCAGGGCTGGCTCCTAGGGGACGGGACGGTGGTCACCGCGGTGGAAAACGGGCGGCTGGATCTCCCCGCCGGGCTGCGGGGGGCGGTGTCGGTGTTCTGCCCCGACGGACAGGCGCTGGGTGTAACCCTCCGGGGCCTCCACTACCCGCTGGAGGACTACACCCTCACCAGCGGCTTCCCCCTGGGGGTCAGCAACCAGTTCACCGGGCAAGCCGCCTCCGTCTCCGTCCGGGAGGGGACCCTGCTGGTCATGTGGGACGAGGCGCGGGAGGATGTCCTGAAGCGGATCTGAATATCTGATCTCATGATAAGAAGAGCCTGGGACAGCGTTTTTACGCTGTCCCAGGCTCTTTTCTCTGTCTTGTCCCGGAAACGCTTACAGCTGGACGATCCAGCCCATGTCGTCGGGAAGGGCGCCGGTCTGCATGCCGTAGATGGTGTCGTAGAGCTTCTGGCTGACGGGGCCCACGCCGCCGCCGTTGACCACGATGTCCTCGCCCTTGTAGCGGAGGTAGCCAATGGGGGAGATGACGCAGGCGGTGCCGGTGGCCCAGGCCTCCTGGAGGGTGCCGTCCTTGCTGGCGGCCTCGATCTCGTCGATGGAGAGCTTCCGCTCGGAGACCTTGTAGCCCCACTTCCGCAGGAGGGTGATGGTGGAGTCACGGGTGACACCGGGGAGGATGGAGCCGCCCAGGGGGGCGGTGATGACCTCGTCGGCGATCATGAAGAAGGCGTTGGAGGTGCCCACCTCCTCCACATACTTGTGGTCCCGGGCGTCCAGCCAGAGGACCTCCTTGCAGCCGGCCTCCAGGGCCTTCTTGGTGGCCCGCATGCCGCCGGCGTAGTTGCCGCCCACCTTGGCGAAGCCGGTGCCGCCCACGGCGGCCCGGATGTACTCGTCCTCCACGTAGATGTGGCTGCCGGTGAGGCCGCCCCGGTTGATGTCGTAGTAGGCGCCCACGGCGCAGAGGATGATGATGAAGTGGTAGTGCTTGGCGGGCTCCACGGAGAAGCTCACCTCATCGGAGATGATGTAGGGGCGGATGTACAGGGCGGTGCCGGGGGCAGTGGGGATCCAGTCCGCGTCCTCCTTGACGATGGCCTTCACCGCGTCGATGAACAGCTCCTCGTCCATGTAGGGGATGCACATGCGCTCGTTGGTCCGGTTCAGGCGCTTGGCGTTCATGTCCGGGCGGAAAAGGTTGATCTTCCCATCCGCGGTGCGGTAGGCCTTCATGCCCTCAAACATCATCTGGGCGTAGTGGAGCACGCAGCTGGCGGGGTCCAGGCTGATGGGGCCGTAGGGGACGATTTTGCCGTCGTGCCAGCCCTGGCCCTCGTCGTAGTCCATGATGAACATGTGGTCGGTGAAGTACTTGCCGAAGCCCAGGTTGCTCTGGTCCGGCTTCTCCTTGGGGTGGGTCGTGCGGGTCACAGGAAACGTGTAAGCCATGGGATGTCATCCTTTCTCTATCCATGTATACATTCTTTTTCTTGAAAGAAAAAGAATCAAAAAGAACTTTTGCCGCAAAGCTCCGCTTTGCTTATGGGAGCATATGGGATAAATCCCTACGCGAAACGTAGTTTCGCGTGAAAGTTTTCTTTTGATACTTTTCTTTTTCAAAAGAAAAGTATGTAAACCGACTCAGACGTGATACAGCTCCGGGCGGCGGTCGTGGAAGACGTTGATGGAGTCCCGGATGCCCTGGATGACGGAGAAGTCGGCCTGGGCGGAGATGATCTCCTCGCCGGTACCGGCCCGGGCCAGGTCCTGGCCCCAGGGATCGATGACAGCGCTGCCGCCGCCGCAGGCGGTATCCGAGGCGGCGCTGTTGCACAGGGCCAGGAACATCTGGTTCTCAATGGCCCTTGCCCGGGACAGGGTCTCCAGGTGCATGGCCCGCTTGGCCGGCCACTGGGCCACCACGAAGAGGAGGTCCACCCCCTCCAGCGTAATGGTCCGGGTCAGCTCCGGGAAGCGGATGTCGTAGCAGATGATGAGGCCGCAGCTCCGGCCCTCCAGGGTGAAGCGGCAGGTGTGGCTGCCGGGCCGGAAGGACTGATGCTCCCCGGAGGGGGTGAAGAGGTGGGTCTTGTCGTACTCGGCAACGACCGCGCCGGTCCGGTCAAAGACGTAGGCGGTGTTGTAGTAGCCGCCGCCCTTCCGGTTGGCCACGCTGCCGCAGACGATGTTGACGCCCAGCTCCCGGGCCAGGGAGGAGAAGACGAGCTTCGTCCGCTCCCCGTCCCGGTCGGCGCAGGGGTCCAGGTCCTTGGGAAAGAAGCCGGTGTTCCAGGTCTCCGGCAGGACCACCACGTCGGGCCCGTCCCGGTCCACGGCGAGGCGGACCAGGTCCTGGGCGTGGGCGAAGTTGTACTCCACGTCGCCCAGGCGCATGTCCATCTGAACGCAGGAGATCTTCATAGGCATTACCCCTGGTAGTCCCGGCCGGCCTCCAGGGCCTTCATGTTCAGGCCCACCAGCTCCACCTTTTTCGGGGGGACCAGCTTCTGAACAGTGACCTCGGTGCCCTCAAAGGTCAGCTGCGGGTTGTGCCGGAGGACGTGGCCCATCATGACCATGTTGGCCAGGGTGGGGACCCCGGCCTCGTTGGCCATGGCGGTGGCGGGGATGTAGTAGACCTCCACGTCGGTCCGCTCCACCTTCTCGGCGATCAGGGTGGAGTCCACATAGATCTGTCCGCCGGGGACCACGGCGTCCACGTACTTCTGGAGGGAGGGCAGGTTCATGGCGATGAGCACGTCGGGGCTGGTGACGATGGGGGAGCCCACGGGCTCCTCGGAGAGGATCACGTTGCAGTTGGCGGTGCCGCCCCGCATCTCCGGGCCGTAGGAGGGCAGCCAGGAGACCTGCAGGTCCTCCAGCAGGCCCTTGTAGGCCAGGAACTTGCCGGCGAACAGGATGCCCTGCCCGCCGAAACCGGCGATGAGAATTTGTGTGGTCTTCATTTCGTCTCAGCCTCCTTCCCGGCGCTCCGGTCCTTGTAGACGCCCAGGGGGTAGTAGGGGATCATGTCGCTCTCCACCCACTCCAGGGCCTTCTGAGGCGTCATGCCCCAGTTGGTGGGACAGGCGGAGGCCACCTCCACCAGGGAGAAGCCCCTGCCCTCCACCTGGTTCTGGAATGCCTTCTTGATGGCCTTCCCGGCGGCCTTCACGTTCTTCACGTTGTTCACGGCCACCCGGGCGATGTACTCCGGGCCCTCCAGGGTGCTCAGCAGCTCGCAGACCCGGATGGGCCAGCCGCACTGCTTCACGTCGCGGCCGTAGGGGCTGGTCTGGGTGACCTGGCCGGGGAGGGAGGTGGGGGCCATCTGGCCGCCGGTCATGCCGTAGATGGCGTTGTTGACAAAGACGATGGTGATGTTCTCGTTCCGGGCGGCGGCGTGGACGGTCTCCGCCATGCCGATGGAGGCCAGGTCACCGTCACCCTGGTAGGTGAAGACGATGTTGTCGGGGCGGCTGCGCTTGATGCCGGTGGCGGTGGCGGGAGCACGGCCGTGGGCCGCCTCGATCATGTCGCAGGTGAAGTAGTCGTAGGCCATCACCGCGCAGCCCACAGGCGCCACGCCGATGGCACGGCCCTCGATGCCCAGCTCGTCGATGGCCTCCGCCACCAGGCGGTGGATGATGCCGTGGGGGCAGCCGGGGCAGTAGTGGAGCACAGCGTCGGTGAGGGATTTGGGCTTCTGAAATACGATTGCCATGTCAGTTCTCTCCTTTCGCGGCCTTGCGGATACTCTCCAGCACCTGGTCGGGGCTGGGGATCATGCCGCCCACCCGGTTGCACAGGGACACGGGGCGGCGGCAGCCGGTGGCAAGCTGGATGTCCTCCACCATCTGTCCCATGCTCAGCTCCACGGACAGGAAGCTCTTCACCTGGTCCGCCGCCTGGCTGAGGGCCTGCTTGGGGAAGGGCCAGAGGGTGATGGGCCGGATCATGCCGGCCTTGATGCCCTCGCCGCGGGCGGCCACCACGGCGTTCTTCGCCACCCGGGCGGCGATGCCGAAGGCCACCACGCACACGTCGGCATCGTCCATCAGGTAGCTCTCGTGGAGGGCCTCGCTGGCCTCCACCACCTTGTACTTCTCGTAGCGCTCAAAATTCTTCTTCTCCAGCACGTCGGGCTGGAGGTAGAGGGAGTTGACAATGTTGTGCTTCCGCTTGCACTCCGTGCCCGTCAGGGCCCAGGGCTTGTCATAGTGCTCCACCTCTACGTCCTCAAAGGAGATGGGCTCCATCATCTGGCCAATGGTGCCGTCAGCCAGGATCATGGCAATCATGCTGTACTTGTCCGCCAGGTTGAAGCCCTTGACGGTGAGGCTGGCCATCTCCTGGACGGAGGCGGGAGCCAGGACGATCATGTGGTAGTCCCCGTGGCCGCCGCCCCGGGTGGCCTGGAAGTAGTCGCTCTGGCTGGGCTGAATGCCGCCGAGGCCCGGGCCGCCGCGCTGGACGTTCACTACGAAAGCGGGTACGTCACTGCCGGCGATGTAGCTCAGGCCCTCGCCCATCAGGGAGATTCCGGGGCTGGAGGAGGAGGTCATCACCCGCATGCCTGCGGCGGCAGCGCCGTAGACCATGTTGATGGAAGCTACCTCGCTCTCCGCCTGGAGGAAAACGCCGCCGATCTTGGGCATCTTCTTGGCCATGTAGGCCGCCACCTCCGTCTGGGGAGTGATGGGGTAGCCGAAATAGTGACGGCAGCCGGCCTGAATCGCCGCCTCGGCGATGGCCTCGTTGCCCTTCATCAGTACTCTTTCTGCCATACCTTTGCCTCCTTACTTCTCCACAGTGATGATGCAGTCGGGGCACATGGTGGCGCAGAAGGCGCAGCCGATGCACTGGGACT
>DVGP01000261.1 GCA_018712665.1 Candidatus Pelethomonas intestinigallinarum
CCGGTGACCAGCCGGGGGGCCAGGCAGCCGAAGGAGGCGCCCACCTTGTGGCAGCCGGTGGGGAACCACTTGCCCGCCATGGCGATGATCCGGCAGGGCACGCCGGAGAGGCTGGAGGGGATCTCCACGTAGTTGGGCACGGCCTGGAACAGGCCGCCGCTCTCCTTGGCCTCGTTCTTCCAGGTGATGCGGAACAGGTTCAGCGGGTTCACGTCCCACAGTCCCACGTCCTTGAGCTTGACCTGGATCTTCTCGGGGATGGTCTCGGGGTTCTGCATCTGGGCGATGGTGGGGATGATGATGTTGTTCTCCTTGGCCTTCTGGATGTTGTGCGCCAGGGCCTCCTTGTGGATCGTCAGGTCGATCTTGCCCATGTTATGTCTCCTCCTGTTTCGTGTCGATGTAGGAATAAAGGGTGTATTTTGAGATACCGAAGTATTTTGCCACCTTGTCTCCGGATTTGGTGATGAGGAAAGCGCCGTGCTGGCTCAAAAACCGGATGGCCCGGACCTTGTCGTCCTTGTTCATCAGGGCCACAGGCTTGCCCACCAGGGCCACGCTCTGCTCGATGAGGTCCTCCAGCAGGTCGTTAACGTTGAGGACGGTGATGCGCTCCTGCTCCCCCTGGACAGCCTCCGGGGTGCTGATCAGGCCGGAGATGGCCCCGTTGATCATCAGCAGAGCGGAGATGTCGTAGTTGATGGAGAGGATGGCGGTGACCTTCCCCTTGCTGTTGCGGATGTAGACCGTGGACGACTTCAGGATCTTGCCGTCGGGGGTCCGGGTCAGGTAGGCCAGATGGTCCCGGGGATCCTCATCCCCGCCCAGGATGTGCTCCATGACCACCTTGGACGGGCCGTCCCCCACCTTGCGGCCGGTGACGTGGCCGTTGACGATATAGACGATAGGGTGCTCCGCGTTCTGTGAGGACAGATCGTGGATCACCACCTCGCAGTTGGGGCCGAACTGGGCCGCCAGTGCGTCCGCGATCTGCTTGAGCATCTCCAGCCGGTTGCTCTCCAATGGGTTATCACCTCCATGATTTCAAGAGCCGCGCTCGCTTACAGCATCATCATACCAGCATCCGGCGCAGATTGCAACGGTTTTTCAAAATATTTTTTAGGTTCTCATAAAAAATGTTTGATTCTGGTAGAATCCCGAAAACGGGCGGCATCCGCGCACAGCACGGACGCCGCCCGCCGCTCCGTGCGCAAGCGCCGCAAGCTTAGACTGGAGCGTGAAAACTCAGAGGTTTGTGAGACGATCAATCCTTTCCGACGTACTCAAGGGGCTGGGAAAGAGGTTTCGTTTTGCTGATGTACTTGCTCTCGTAGTCCCGGTAGATCTTCATGAACACGCCGGACAGGGCCAGCAGGGCGATGGTGTTGGGGATGCACCAGAAGCCGGAGACAATGTCCACCACGGTCCAGATGACCTGGGGCGTCTTGCCCAGGGCCAGGAAGCCGGGCACCAGCCACAGCAGGCGGATGGCATACTTAAAGACCTTGGACTGCTTGCCCTTGGGGAAGATATAGAAGAAGGCGGACTCATAGTTGATCTCCCAGCCCACCATGGTGGAGAACGCAAACAGGGCCAGAGGAATCGTGACCAGGATCTTACCCAGCATGGACCCGTACGCCGTGGAGAAGGCCGCCATGGTCAGGGCCTCCGCCTCCAGGCCGGACTGCCAGATCTCGGGACCGGAGCAGAGAATGGCGAGGGCGGTCATCGTGCACACCACCAGCGTATCCACGAACACCTCAAAGCAGCCGTACAGCCCTTCCTTAAAGGGGTGGTCCGTGATGGCGGTGGCGTGGGTGATGGGGGAGGAGCCGCAGCCCGCCTCATTGGAGAAGGTCCCCCGGGCGGCGCCCTGCCGCAGAGCCAGCGCGACAGTGGACCCTGCCAGGCCGCCCACAGCGGGCATCGGAGCGAAGGCGTACCGGAAGATCGAGGCAAACGCGGAGGGTACATATTCCAGATTCATGATGATCACGCCCAGAGCGCCCACCACATAGATCAGACACATGGCGGGGGTCAGCTTCTCGCAGAAGCTGCCGACGGACTTGACGCCGCCGATGAGCACCGCGCCGCAGATCACTGCCGCAACCACGGTGGTGACCCATGTCGGGACACCGAAGGTGTTCTGCACGGCGGTGGACATGGTATAGGGCTGGGCGAAAGCTGCCGTTCCCAAGCCGCCCAGGATGATGGTGATGGCAAAGATAATCGCCAGGGGCTTCCATTTCTTTCCCATGCCCCGCTCTATGTAGTACATGGGGCCGCCGTAGTAGACGCCGTCCTCGCCCTTGATCCGGTAGTACTGGCCCAAGGTGACCTCAACGCACTTTGTCAGCATACCCAGCAGGGCGACGACCCACATCCAGAACACGGCGCCGGGGCCGCCCACCACCATGGCGGTGGCCACGCCGGCGATGTTCGCGGTGCCGACACAGCCGGCCAGCGCGGAGCAGACGGCCTGCAGAGGCGTCAAAGTACCTTCCTTGCCCTTTGCCCCGCCGCCTTTTTTGAACATCTCACCGGCGGTGTTTTTCAGAATATAGCCAAACTTGCGACATTGGAAGAATTTTGTTTTGATTCCAAACAGCAGGCCAACGGCGGCCAGGAGGATCAGGACTGGGGCCCCCCACAGGAAGCTGGAGATCGAATTTAAAATCTGTTCCATACGGTCCATTCTCCTTTTCAATGATTGATTTTAGAATTGTTCCAATCGTACACGCTCTCCTTATATACCGGTTCTGTCCTTTTTACCGCGTCAGCTCGCGGAGGATGCTGGCGAAGCCCCGGCAGGCCTTGGTCAGCTGCCCGATCTCAATATATTCATCGCGCACGTGGGCCAGACTCTCCAGTGAGGGACCATAGCCGATGCAGGGGATGCCCGCCTCGCCGCAGAAGTGGCTGCCGTTGGTGCAGAAGGCAAAGTGAGAGATCGGCGCTTCGATCCCCGCCTCCTTCAGCCCGGCCAGAGCCTTTTGCACATATTCATTGTCCTCGTCAATGAGCCACGCCGGGAAGTACCGCTTGGCGGAGATGGTCTCGCCGGTCCAGCAGACCTCCTGTCCCTCCGCCAGATAGGTCCGGGCCTTCAGGCCGGGGATTTTCTCCTTGGCCCGGGCGATGGCGTCCTCTACTTGGCCCAGGATCACGGACTCGTCCTCGCCCACCAGGGTCCGGCGGTCAAAGGTGGCCCGGCAGAGGGAGGGAACAACGGAGGCGCCGGGGTAGGGGGAGGAGATGATGTCCGTCAGCTCCAGAATGCCCTTCCCCAGAATGGGGTGCTCGTTGGGCACGATCCGGCGGATCTCCTCGATCACGGCCATCATATGGTAGACCGCGTTGACGCCCTTATCAGGGTTGGAGGAGTGACAGCTGACCCCCTCTGTCTCCACGACCACCTCCGCCCGGCCCCTCTGGCCGATCTTGACGGTGGTGGAGGTCGCCTCACCGATGATGACGAAGTCCGGCCGCGCCAGGCGGGTGATCTCCCGGGAGGAGACCCCCTCAAAGCACTCCTCGTGGACAGTACAGGATACGCAGATCTCCCCGGCAAAATCCCGGCCGGTGTCCTCCGCAAAGTGGGCGACGGCGGAGATCATGGCCGTCACGCTGCCCTTCATGTCCGATGTGCCGCGGCCGTAGATCCGCCCTTGATCGATCTCGCCGCCAAAGGGATCGTGGGTCCACTCGCCGGCGTCGATTACATCCACATTGTCGATGTGTCCATCCAGAAGAATCGTCTTCCCCGGCCGTTTGCCCCGCATACGGCCCAACACGCTGCCGTACCGGTCGATGACCACCTCATCGAAGCCATATTCCTCCATTTTGCGCTTCATCAGCTGGGCCACCCCCTGCTCCTGCCCGGAAGGACTGGGGATTCGGATGGCTTCCTGACAAAACTCGATCAACCGTTGATCTCTGTCCATGCCTGCGCTCCCTTCTCCAAATTTTGCCATATTTCGTGTACGATATGCAATATATCGCAACTCCATTATGCACCTCAGTGGAAATAGAAGTCAATATAAACTCGGTCGTAAATGACATTTTCTACAAATATCACCAGAGTGCACCGCACATTTTATGCGATCTGCCAAAAGAAAATGCGGAGAGTCTCCTCTCCGCATGGCGTCTCCTGTCCGCTGTATTACTTTGTGAGGACATCCGCCCCGAACTCCCCGCCGTGACCCTGCATACTTCCGGCAATATCCCGGAGGCTGTTCTCCATGGAGCAGATCCAGTGGCTCCGCATCAGCTCTTTCGCTTTGGCGCCGTCCCTGGCCTGGATCGTCCGAAGGATCTCGCCGTGCTGGGATACGGAGATCTTCCGCATCCTGTCACAGTGGAAGTAGTGGTATTTGATCCGCTGGATGTGGAGAATCATCGTGCGGGAAAATTCCTCCACATACTCATTGCGGGCGGCGCGGACGATCGTCTCATGGAACAGGTTGTCATGGTCGATCGCGCCTGCGCCGTCATTGCGGTCACAGGCGTCCACAAAAGCGCGGTGGGTCTTTTCCAGCTGCTCCAGCTCCTGGTCGGTGATACTGCCGCAGGCCAGCTCCGCCGCCAGAGCCTGCAGCTCCGCCAGGGTGCGGTAGCATTTCTCGATATCCGTAGTGTCAATATCCGCCACCACAGTGGCACGGCCCGGCACCACATAGACCAGCTTCTGCCCCTCCAGGATCTGAATGGCCTCCCGCACCGGCGTGCGGCTGACGTTGAAGCGTTTGGCAAGCTCGGAGTCGACGATCTTTTCTCCCGGCCGCAGTACGCCGGTGATGATCCAGTCGCACACCGTTTGGTAGATTATGTTTTTCGCAGAAAACCGCTGTAAATTTTCTACATTGGATGGAATCGGCATAATCACTCCCCGTTTCGCCCTTCGTATGTTTCTCTCCATATTTATATACCACAAACCGCCCTTTTTTGCAATCATTTCGGCCGCTGAGATCCCGCTTGATCCGCCTGTTCCTACGGGCATAAAAAATTTTTTAGGTTTTCTAAATTTTTGTTTGACATCGGCGGTTTCTATGGTATGATAGAGACAGAGCGGGGGAAACCCCGCGGATGTGATATGACAAAAATACCGGCTACATACCTTATTACGACAGACTGTGCAGGGAGGAACGGTACTATGAATTTTGACGCGATCAAGCAGGCTGCCCAGGGCTACGGCGCGGACATGACCCGCTTTCTGCGGGACATGATCGCCATTCCCAGCGAGAGCTGCGGGGAGGAGGGCGTGGTCAAGCGCATCGCCCAGGAGATGGAGAAGCTGGGCTACGACAAGGTGGAGATCGACGGCCTCGGCAACGTCATCGGCTGGATGGGCCAGGGTGAGAAGATCATCGCCATCGACTCCCACATCGACACTGTGGGCATCGGCAACATCAACAACTGGGAGGCTGACCCCTACCAGGGCTACGAGGACGACGCGGTGATCTACGGCCGCGGCGGCTCCGACCAGGAGGGCGGCATGGCCTCCGCCGTGTACGGCGCCAAGATCATGAAGGACCTGGACCTGATCCCCGCCGGGTACAAGATCATGGTGGTGGGCTCCGTCCAGGAGGAGGACTGCGACGGCATGTGCTGGCAGTACATCGTCAACAAGTACTTCCCCAGCAAGGAGGAGGCCCAGAAGCGAATCGAGTTTGTCATCTCCACCGAGCCCACCGACGGCGGCATCTACCGCGGCCACCGGGGCCGGATGGAGATCCGGGTGGACGTGAAGGGCGTCTCCTGCCACGGCTCCGCCCCCGAGCGGGGAGACAACGCCATCTATAAGATGGCCGACATCCTCCAGGATGTCCGGGCCCTCAACGAGAACCCCGCCGACGACACGGTGGAGGTCAAGGGTCTGGTGAAGATGCTGGACGAGAAGTACAACCCCGAGCACTGGGAGGACGCCCGGTTCCTGGGCCGGGGCACCTGCACCACCTCTCAGATCTTCTACACCTCCCCCAGCCGCTGCGCCGTGGCCGACAGCTGCGCCATCTCCATCGACCGGCGCATGACCGCCGGGGAGACCTGGGACTCCTGCCTCCAGGAGATCCGGGACCTGCCCAGCGTGAAGAAGTACGGCGACGACGTGAAGGTCAGCATGTACATGTACGACCGGCCATCCTGGACCGGCGAGGTCTATGAGACTGAATGCTTCTTCCCCACCTGGATCAACAAGGAATCCGCCGCCCACGTCCAGGCCCTCATCGACGCCCACCACGGCCTGTGGGGCCAGGAGCGCATCGGTCACGAGGACGCCGACCCCAAGCGGGACGCCATGCACCTGCGCCGGGGCCGCCCCCTGACGGACAAGTGGACCTTCTCCACCAACGGCGTGTCCATCCAGGGCCGCTACGGCATCCCCTGCGTGGGCTTCGGCCCCGGCGCGGAGAGCCAGGCCCACGCCCCCAACGAGATCACCTGGAAGCAGGACCTGGTCAC
>DVGP01000262.1 GCA_018712665.1 Candidatus Pelethomonas intestinigallinarum
CCGTTGGACATCTGCAGGCGGTAGAAGTCCTTCATGGCCTCGCTGCCGCTGCGCTGGCTGCGGACCAGCCGGTCCGGGTCCACGCCCTTCAGGTTCTCCGGGTCCGTGGCGGAGATGGACAGATAGGCCGCCCCCTCCCGGGCGTAGCCGTTGAGCATATCCGCCTGCCACTGGGGGGTGGTGTCGAACACGTCCTCGGCGGCGTTCAGGTACTTCTCCCGGGTCAGGGCGTCATCCCGCCAGTTCATGACGACCTCCCGGCAGCCGGCGGCGTAGGCCGCCTTGGCGCACAGCCGGGCGAACCAGGCGCAGTCCACCGGACAGGCGATCATGAGATTCTGCCCCTTTTGGATGTTCACGCCCACCTCAACCAGCAGGCGGGCATATTCCTGAAATTTCTGTTCCATATTTTCCATTGGAATCCTCCTTTTCTGTCTCAGTATGTCCTGTGTCGGCGGATTTCTTACAGCTGAAGCTGCTGGAAGCCGCCGTCGTCCTTCTCCTCCGGGGAGGACTGGCTCTGCACAGGCTTTTCCTGTTTTTTCTCCGTCTTGTCGTAGCCGAAGTCCTTGGCCACAGAGGCGGTGTCCCGGTGGAGCATGGTCTCCATGACCTTGATGTCGCTGACCACGTCCATGGCGTCGGCGGTGTAGAGCTGGTCCAGCTGGTGCTCGAAGCCCTCCACGATGCCGTCCATGGTCTGCTCGATGCGCTCCTTGGCCTCCCGCAGGTGCTCCCCGTCCACGCCGGTCTCCTCGAACTCCGCATAGGCCTCCAGAAGCTTCTGGGTGGTGGGCAGGTAGTAGTCGAAGAAGGTGCGGATCCGCTCCCGCTTCTCCGGATGCTCCTCCACCTCCTTGAAGATCATGGCGCTGACCTGCTCCAGGCGGTCGATCTTCCGGCTGAGGGCCTCGTCGGCAATGCGGTCGTTGACCCGGCGGAAGTCCCGGAGGATACCGGAGTAACCCTCCTCCGCCTCCTTGGGGGGCGGCGGGGCGGCCTCCTCGGGTTCCTCCTCCTCCACCGTGGCGCCGAAGCGGAGGAAGTAGCCCCGCTCCCGGTCGATGTAGGCGTCCTCCCCCAGGTACCCCTTGTCAATGAGCTTCTGCAGCTCCCGGGCGGCCTTGGCGGGGCTGCGGTTCACCCGCTTGGCGATCTCATCCAGGGGCATGGCCTCCGCCTCGCCGATGGCGTTGGTGTAGCGGTTGGTCCGCCGGGCCATGCGGGCCAGGTACTGGCCCCGGCCCCACATGATGCCGCCGGCGGCGGCGAAGCCCAGGCCCATGAACAGGTCCTCCAGGTAGTAGGTCCAGCCCTGCAGGATCTCCGCCGCGGCGTCCACGCCGACCATAGCGCCCATGACCAGCAGGCACAGGCCGATGACCCGCAGGAGCTTGCCGGGGAGCTTCTCCGGCTCCTTCTTTTTCTTCTTCTTTTTCTTCGCGGCCTTCTTGGGCGCCGCCGCCTTCCGCTCGTCGGCGGCGAACTCCTTGGCCAGGTCCTCCGCCGCCCGCTCCACGTCGGCCACAGCCCGGTCCATGTCGGACTGGGCAGCGGCCATGGCGCGGTCCAGGCTCTCCTGGGCGGCGCTCTTTCGGCGGCTGGCGGTTGCCCGGTTCCCGGCCTCCCTGGCCTTGGCCAGGGCCCGGTCCACCGCGTCCTCCACCGCCGCCTCCATCCGCTCCTCGGCGGAGGGCTTGCGCTGGGAGGAGGGCGTGGTCCGCCGCTTCCCCTCGCCGAAGATGTTGACAAACAGCAGGATCAGGGCGACAGGCCAGATCCCCAGGGCGAAGAGGACGATGATGATGGGCCAGCTGTACCAGCCCGAATTATTTGGTTTTTTCTGGGGCGCGCTCATTCCTTCCCCTCTTTTCTCTTCAGCTTGGTCTTGTTCCCCTTGTGGTCCACCACATAGGTGTTGTCCAGGTGGCGGCGGAGGCTGCCCAGCACCGCGTCGGCGTACTCCCGGCGGAGGGCCTCCCGCTCGGCGCGCTCCTCCTCCGTCAGCCCCTCCGCCTTGTGCTTCCGGGCCAGCTCGTTGATCCGGTCTATCTTATGCTGCTCCATATCCTGCGCTCCTTTGCTCCGCCTGCCGGCGGTCTATCCGTAGCGGTCCATCTCCAGGATGATTCGCCCTTTTTTTGATGTGCGGCCGCACTCCCGGACCACGGCCCTGCCGAAGCCCCGGGCGGTGACCACGGCCCCCTCCCCCACCGGCTTGTCCGGCTTGAGGCAGGGGGTGTGGTCCAGGGACACCCGCCCCGCGGCGATGAGCTCCCCGGCCCGCCCCCGGCTCATGGAGAAGGCGGCGGAGACCACCGCGTCCAGCCGCATGGAGGAGACGGTGTCCTGGACCCGGGTGACTTTCACCTCCGGGACCAGCAGCTCCTCCCTGCCGATCTCCGTCACCGTCAGCCGGGTGCGCCCGGCGCTGTCCCACTCCCGCAGGAAGAACTCCCCCAGGGAGGGGGAGGCCACCACGTCGGCGCTGTGGGGGCTCACCAGGATGTCCCCCACCCGCTCCCGGGTGATCCCCAGGCCCATGAGGCTGCCCAGGATATCCCGGTGGGTGAGGACGGCGTCCTTGTCCCGAAAGGCGGCCCGGAAGAAGGCCAGCTCCCCGGCGGCGTCCTCCGCCCAGTCGGGGAGGAAGGCCAGGAGCTTCCGCTCCGCCCCCTCATAGCCCCCGTCAAAGACATAGCCGGAGCGGACGCCCAGGGTGTTCAGCAGGGCCTGGGCCATGGCCTGCTCCCGGGGGCTCAAAAACACGGTGGCGGCGGGGATGCCCCGGCGCTCCGCTTTCTCGTACTGATCCAGGACCCGGGCCAGCAGCAGCCGGTCCGCGGGGTCCGACGCCACACGGGCGATGACAGCGGCCTTATCCATGGAGGTTCTGGGTGTTGTAGAGCTGGGCGTAGTCCCCGCCCTTGGCCAGCAGCTCCTGGTGGGCGCCCTCCTCGGTGATGACCCCGTCCCGGATGACCAGGATGCGGCTGGCGTTGCGGACGGTGCTCAGCCGGTGGGCGATGATGAGGGTGGTGCGGCCCTTGGCCAGCTCGTCGAAGGCCCGCTGGATCTTGGCCTCGGTGACGCTGTCCAGGGCGGAGGTGGCCTCGTCCAGGATCAGAATGGGCGGGTTCTTCAGGAAGATCCGGGCGATGGAGATCCGCTGCTTCTGTCCGCCGGAGAGGAGGGCCCCCCGCTCGCCCACGTAGGTGTCGAAGCCCTGGGGCATGGCCATGATGTCGTCGTAGATCTCCGCCCGCCGGGCCGCCTCGATGACCTCGTCGGTGGTGGCCCCGGGCCGGCCGTAGCGGATGTTCTCCATGATGCTGGCGGCGAAGAGGAACACGTCCTGCTGCACCACGCCGATGTTCCGCCGCAGGCTCTTCTGGGTCACGTCCCGGACGTCGTGGCCGTCGATGGTGATGCTGCCCTCCCCCACGTCGTAGAACCGGGGGATCAGGTTGCACAAGGTGGACTTGCCGCCGCCGGAGGGACCCACGATGGCGATGGTCTCCCCGGGCTTGACGTGGAGGGACACGTGGTGGAGGACCTCGGTGTCGTCCCGCTCGTAGGCGAAGCTCACGTCGCTCACGTCGATCTGCCCCCGCACGTTCGTCAGCTCCAGGGCGTCGGGCTTGTCCTTCAGGTCCGGCTCGATGCGCATGAGCTCCACGAACCGCCGCAGGCCCGCGAAACCGTTGACCAGCATCTCCGAGAGGTTGGAGAGCTTGCGGATGGGGTTGATGAAGGTGGAGGTGTAGAGGCTGAAGGTGATCAGGTCCACGTAGGTCATCTGCCCGTCCATGATGAGCAGGCCGCCCACGGCGATGACCGTCACGGGCATGATGCACAGGAAGAACTCCATGGAGGAGTTGAAGCGGGCCATGGCCCGGTAGTAGTCCCGCTTGGAGGTCTTGAACCGCTCGTTGGCCCCCTGGAACTTCTCGCTCTCCGCCCCCTCGTTGGAGAAGGCCTTGGCGGTACGCATGCCGGAGATCGTGGACTCGATGTCCGCGTTGATGCCGGCGGTGGTCTGCTTCACCCGCTTGGAGGTCTCCGCCATGCTCCGGCGGTTGAGGAACACCACCACCATGAACAGGGGGATCAGGATCAGCAGCACCAGGGCCAGGCGCCACTGGATGGTGAACATGATGGCGATGGCGCCCACCACCGTCACCCCGGAGATGAACACGTCCTCCGGGCCGTGGTGGGCCAGCTCCGTGATGTCGAAGAGCTCCGCCGTCATCCGGCTCATCAGGTGGCCGGTGCGGTTTTTGTCGTAAAAGCCGAAGGACAGGGTCTGGAGGTGGCTGAACAGGTCCCGGCGGATATCCGCCTCCACCAGCACGCCGAAGGTGTGGCCCCAGTAGGTGACGATGTACTGCATGACCGAGCGGATCAGATAGGCCGCCAGGAGAATCAGGATCACCGCCACAAAGGCTTGGAAGCGCCCCTCGGGGATCAGCTCATACATGCACATTCTGGACAGATAGGGGAAGCCCAGGTCCACCAGGGAGATCACCAGGGCGCAGACCATGTCCAGAAGAAACAGCCCCATGTGGGGCCGGAAATAGCTGAGAAAAATGCCCATAAGGCTCTGCTTATGGAAGTTCCGCTTGGTCATTTGCTGTCTCCTTGCTCACTAAAATTCACAGTGAGATATTGTAGCATATCCCGCGGCCCGTTGCAACACCGGCGGAGGCCGCCGGGCTGGATTTCCGATCCGGACCGGCGGAAAATGGATCGCCGCCGCGCCAGGGCGTCAGTCCGGGGAGAGTCCCTTCAGGGACCGGATGCAGCCGGAGCAGACATTTTTCCCCCGAAACACGGACACATCCTTGGCGGAGTCGCAGAAGATGCAGGTGGGAGCGTACTTCTTCAGGACCACAGCGTTGCCGTCCACAAAGATCTCCATCTGGTCCTTCACGCTGATGTCCAGCGTTCGGCGCAGCTCCGCGGGCAGGACGATCCGCCCCAGTTCATCCACTCGCCTGACAATACCGGTAGATTTCATCACACGAACCCCCTAAAATCAACTGGGCATATGCTGACAAGCTGATAAAGTTTATATTTTATCATATCACGAATCCAGGTGGCGCTTCAACAAAAAACGGGGAAATTCGCGCTGTTTTTCTGGTATGCGGTCCGCTGTTTGCCGCTATACATGTAGGGACGGCCTTTATCAAATCAGCGGAGGAGCGTGAAACGTATGGCGATGGCCTGGGTGTGGACGGGGATGGTGGCGGTTTCGGTGGTCTACGGCTGGTTCAACGGCACCATCGCGGCGGTGGGGGACGCCGCCCTGGAGGGAGCCGGCGCGGCGGTGGAGCTGTGCCTGACCATGGCGGGGATCCTGTGCCTTTGGAGCGGTACTATGGCGGTGATGGACGCCTGCGGCCTCACCGACGGTCTCAGCCGCCTGTTCCGGCCTGTTCTCAGCCGCCTGCTGCCAAAGGCCTGCCGGGACCCGGAGACCCTGGCGGCTCTCTCGGGGAACGTCAGCTGCAACCTGCTGGGCCTGGGCAACGCCGCCACGCCCCTGGGCATCCAGGCCGCCCGGCGGATGGCGTCCGGCTGCGGAGGCCGGGCCAGCGACGAGCTGTGTATGCTGGTGGTGCTCAACACCGCCTCCATCCAGCTCCTGCCCACCACCGTGGCGGGGGTCCGCTCCGCCCTGGGGGCGGAGAGCGCCTTCGACATCCTGCCGGCGGTGTGGCTGGCCTCCGCCCTGTCGGTGACGGCGGGGCTCCTGGCGGCGAAAATTTTCTCCCGCCTCTGGCGGAAGTGAGGGGGCGGGAAAATGGACTACTCCGCCTATGTGGTTCCCCTGCTGCTGGCCTTCGTGGCCCTCTTTGCCCTGGCCAAGCGGGTCAACGTCTACGAAGCCCTGACCCGGGGGGCCTCCCAGGGCCTCAGCATCCTGGGCTCCATCCTCCCCTCTTTGGTGGGGCTGATGACCGCGGTGTATATGCTTCGGGCCTCCGGGGCCATGGAGGCCCTGGGCCAGCTCCTGGCCCCCGTGCTCATCCGCCTGGGCATCCCTCCGGAGACCGCCAGCCTTCTGCTCATCCGCCCTGTCAGCGGCAGCGGGGCCCTGGCCGTGGGCAGCGAACTCATGTCCGCATTTGGCCCCGATTCCTACATCGGCCGGGTGGCGGCGGTGATGCTGGGCAGCAGCGAGACCACCTTCTACGCCGTGGCCGTGTACTTCGGCGCCGCCGGGATCCACCGCACCCGCTACGCCATCCCCGCCGCCCTTATCGCGGACCTGGCTGGCTTTGCCGCCTCCGCCTTCGCCGTGCGGCTGTTCTTCGGGGGATAACGTCAAGAGGCCGGAGCGTTCCGCTCCGGCCTCCCATTTTTTGTTCTCAAACGCCCCAGAGGTTTTCCGGGTACAGCCCCCGGGCGGTCATGTCCGCCAGGGCCGCCACCACCCCGGGCTTATCCTCCCGGTAGGTGACGCCGTACCACTTGTCCTCGCTGGGGAGGACCTGAACCTGGGCCTTTCCCTCCCCGATGAGCCGGCTGACCAGCAGCGGCAGGTAGAACTCCCCCTTCTCCGGGTTCTCCGCCAAAATCCGGTCCAGAAACTCCGGGAACCGGGCCTCGCCCTCGTCCACGAAGCTCCGCTGAAACCCCCAGAAGTTCATAGACACCGGGGTGCTCCCCGGCAGGGGGACCCAGGTCTCGCCGCCGTCCAGGGTGGAGCGGGCGTCGGAGCCGTCCTTCTCGATGCGGGTGTGCTCCACCACCTCCCGCAGCAGTCCGTCCTCCCCTACCCGGCACACGCCCCGGGCCACGCTGCCGTTGTCGGTGACGGTGTTGCCCAGCAGGTAGCTGACCATGGCGTACCGCTGGGGGACGGCGGCCTCATCCTGGGTGGAGAGGAAGTCGTAGATGAGCCGGAAGGCCTCCGGCCCGTAGTAGTCGTCGGAGTTAATGACGGCGAAGGGGCCGCGGATCAGATCCCGGGCCGCCAGCACCGCGTGGGTGGTGCCCCAGGGCTTCTTCCGCCCGGCGGGCACGGCGTACCCCGCCGGCAGATCGTCCAGCTCCTGGAAGGCGTACTCCACCTGGATGCCCCGGGCGATCCGGTCCCCCACCAGACGGCGGAAGTCCTCCTCCAGCGCCCGCTTGATGACGAAAATCACCTTCTCAAAGCCCGCCCGGCGGGCGTCGTAGATCGAGTAGTCGATGATGCTCTGGCCGTGTCCAGCCACGCTGTCCATCTGCTTGAGTCCCCCGTAGCGGCTGCCCATCCCCGCGGCCAGCACCACCAATACCGGTTTGTTCATTGTCTCGCTCCTCCATCTTTTGTTCCGGCCGTTCCCGGCCGGTCTCCTCGGGGACAGCATACCACAACCGGCGGGGAATGTAAACGGGCAAACGGAGCTACAGCTCCCGCATCAGGTGGAAGGACTGCATGAGCTGCACCGTGCCGTAGCCCCACTGCTCGTTGGGGTAGCTGAGGGCCGGGGTCCGCAGGGCCCCCCGGATTAGATAGGCCCGGATCTGGTAGGTGCTCATGGAGGGGTCGTTGCCCTCCACCACCCCCCACTGGAGCATCAGGGCGCAGACCCCCGCGAGCACCGCCGCCGCCGCGCTGGTGCCGGTGAGGGTGCCGTAGCCGTAGGGCCAGTATCCCCCCACCGCCACCCCCGGCGCCGTCAGGTCCGGCAGCTGGACCCCGGAGCGGGCCGGGCCCCAGGAGGAGGCGGGCCAGATGCTGCCGTTGGCGCTGTTGTAGGCCCCGCAGCAGATGACCCCCACGGCGGTGGAGGGGACGGTGACGGTGTAGCTGGGGGAGGCGGTGAGGAACTCCACCGTGGGGGAGACGAACCCCGCCATGGGCAGCCAGGCGTGGTAGCTGCCGTCCAGGATGATGTCCCCGTGGAGGGTGACAGTCCAGATCCCCGGAGTGGCCCCCAGGATGCGGACCACCGTGAGCTGGCTGCCGCTGCCCTCCACCGGGAAGAGGTACTCGATCTGGATCCTGGTGTTTTCCAGGATCAGCTTCACCTCCGTGGTCACCCCGGGCCGGGCGGGCACCCTCCCCACCAGCTCCCCGGTGGGGGAGCGGACGGAGAGGGAGAGCCGGTCCGCCACAGTGTTCCATACGGACAGCCAGACATCCCCGGCCTGCTCCCCCACCCGGATGTCCAGGTCCCGGGTCTCCCCCGCCTCGGCGATGCGGCCCATGGCATGGTGGTTCTCCTGAGCCTCGTTCCCCGCCGCCGCGCACAGGCACACCCCCCGCTGGATGGAGGCGCCGCCCAGGTACTCCTCAAAGACGCTGAAGCCGTCGTGGCCGCCGAAGTTGGTCCCCAGCCCCAGGCAGATCACCACCGGCCGATCCAGTTCCCGGGCCTTTTTCAGAATGTACTCCACCCCCACCATCACGTCGCTGGAGGAGTAGGCCTCCGACTGCTCCGGCGGGACGCAGTACTTCTCCCGGTAGAAGGGCTTGGCATTGCGCAGCTTCACGGCGATGATCTCCCCGTCGGGGGCCGCGCCGATGAAGTCGTCGATGCTCCGCCCGGCGGCCACCGAGGCCAGGAAGGTGCCGTGGCCCGCCTGGTCCCGCTGGGGCACCACCTGGTAGGGAGCCCCGGAGGCCAGGGCGGCGGCGATGTCCGCGCCGGTGTACTCCCTGCCGTAGACGAAGCCCTGGGGCGGCTCCCCCTCCTCCGCCGTCTGGTCGAAGAGATAGCGGATCTTGCTGGAGCCGTCCTCATAGCGGAACACCGGCTGGGTGTAGTCGATACCGGTGTCCACGAAACCCAGGAGCACCCCCCGCCCCTTCAGGTTCAGGTAGGGCTGGTTCTGGACCTGGATGACCCCCGCCGCCTCCAGGGCAGGCCGGTCCAGAAGGCCCAGGACCACGGCGGCGGAGCTGATGAAGCCGGGGCCCATGGCGTCCATCAGCTTGGGGAAGTTCTCCCGCTTCACATAGCAGAGCACATACCTGCCGGAGAGGACCTGGGCCACCACCACCTCCCCGCTGGTCCTGACGTAGTCGAAGAAGGCGTCGCTGGCCCGGGTGACGAAGTCCACCGCGTCCGGGGACTGGATGAATTCCCGCAGCTCTGGGGAGACCGCCATCACACCGCCCTCCTCTCCCGCTGGCTCACCAGCTCCCGCATGGTACCGCACAGATACAGCTTCCCATAGCCCCACAGGGGGTTGGGATAGTCCCAGAAGGGGCTGCGGGCCGCCCGCTTGATGAGGAAGGCCCGCACCCGCTGGCCGTAGAGGTAGGGGTCGTTGCCCCGAACGATCCCCCACTCCATCATCAGCGCCGCGGAGCCGGTGACGAAGGGTGCGGCCATGCTGGTGCCGGTGAAGGCGTCGTAGCCGCCGCCGGCCTTGGCGGTGTAGATCCCCTCCGCCGGGGCGGTGATGTCCAGCAGGACCCGGCACCGGGAGTCTCCCCGGCCGGAGAAGGTGCTCACCGTCTCCGTGGCGGGGCGGTAGCCCCCCACGGAGATCACCCGCTGGGCGGTGGCCGGCAGGGTGATGGTCAGGTCCGCCTCCGGCCGAAGAAAGGCAGTGTTTTTCCCCACCTCCTCCACCGTGGGCAGCCAGATGTCGAACCAGCCGTTCACCACCTGGGTGCCGGTGCACCGCAGCCGCCACAGGCCGTCCAGCCCCCCCGGCGGCGCCTCCAGCTGGAAGTAGAGCTCCTGGGCGGCGGTGTAGGGGTTGGGGCCGCTCCACACAGCGGTGGCCAGGACGTCTCCGAAGGTGAAGGGCCAGACCCGCCGGTTAGGGGTGATGATCCCCGTGGTCTGGCCGCCGGGAGTGATGAGCTCAAACTGCGCGGTATCCACAAACCCCTTCCACAGGGAGAGGTAGATCCTCTCCCGCCGGGTGGAAACCACAAACTCCGCCTCCACCGTTTCCCCCTCCACCAGCTGGTCCCGGAAGTGGTGACCCGCGTCCCCCTCGTTGCCGGCGGCGCAGACGATGACGGTCTTCCACACCTGGGCCATCTCGTCGATATAGGTCTCGAAGAGGGACTGGCCCTGGTGGGAGCCCTCGTTGGTGCCGTAGCTGATGTTGATGGCGCAGGGCAGGTTGGCCTCCCGGGCCCGGTCAATGATGTACTTCACCCCCCGCATCACGTCGGTGGTCCGGGCCCCGGGCCGCATCTTTACAATAATGAGAGAGGCCAGGGGCGCCGCACCGCCGCTTCCCGCAGCGATGCCCGCCACGGCGGTGCCGTGTCCTTCCGTGTCCCGGCTGGGCACGTTCCCCCGGTCGATGTCCCCGGCGGAGAACTCCGCCCCCAGGTGGGACCAGGGCGGCGGCGTCCCCTGGCCGGATATGTCCCACAGCCACAGCACCCGGGTATTCCCCGTCTCCGTCAGAAACTCCGGGTGGGTCAGGTCGATGCCGGAGTCGATGATCCCCACTGCTGTCCCCTGGCCGGTGAGGCCGAAGCCCTCCTGGCGCTGGACGGGGGTGATGCAGGCGGCGTCCAGGTCCGAGCGCAGCACCGGGGAGAGCCGCTCCGCCGGCTCGTAGTACTCGATCTGGCTGTACCGGCCCAGGCGCTGGGCCTCCATAGGCTCCAACTCCAAAATCGCGTACCCCTCCCCCAGGATCTCCGTGGTGTAGCCCAGGGACAGGATATCCCCGCTGTATTTGACGATATACTCCATGGCTTCACTCCCTGCCTTGTTGTTCCGCCCACCCCCGACGGTACTGCCGGGCCCGTGGGCGCATACACTAGTATACGGAAAGGAGGGATGCCGTTATGAATCCGGCATACATAGGCAGAGGGACCCTGCAGGTGGTGGTCACCGTGGGCGATGACCCGTCGCCCATCCAGGGGGCCCGGGTCCGCGTCACCGACCCCGCCGACGGCGCCGTCCTGGCGGAGCTGACCACCGACAGCTCCGGACAGACGGAGACCATCGAGCTGCCCACGCCGCCCATCGAGGATTCCATCGCCGAGAGCGATGTGCGCCCCTACGCCACCTACAACGTCACCGCCACCGCCGAGGGCTTCGAGACGCTGCACATCAGCGGCGTGCAGCTCCTGCCCGACAGCCTCTCGGTCCAGCGCTCGTCCATGGGGCCCGCCAAAGAGGGGTTCAACGTCCGCAACGTCATGCTGGAGCCCCACACCCTCTGGGGGGACTTTCCTCCCAAGATCCCGGAGGACGAGGTCAAGCCCCTGCCGGACGCCGGAGGGCTGGTGGTGCTGCCAAAGCCGGTGGTCCCGGAATTCATCGTGGTCCACATGGGGGTCCCCAGCGACAGCAGCGCCCCCAACCACTGGATCTTCTTCCGGGACTACATCAAAAACGTGGCCTGCAGCGAGATCTACTCCACCTGGCAGACCGAGGCCATCAAAGCCAACGTCCTGGCGATTTTGTCCTTCACCCTCAACCGGGTGTTCACCGAGTGGTACCGGGGGAAGGGCTACGACTTCACCATCACCAACTCCACCGCCTACGACCAGTCCTTCGTCATGGGCCGGACCATCTTCGAGAGCATCTCCCAGGTGGTGGACGACATCTTCACCACCTATATCACCCGGGAGGGCATCTCCCAGCCCCTGTTCGCCCAGTACTGCGACGGGCGGCGGGTCCAGTGCAACGGCCTGAGCCAGTGGGGGTCCCAGGCCCTGGCGGAGCAGGGGCTGGACGCCGTCTCCATCCTGCGGCGGTACTACGGCAGCGACATCTACCTGACCACAGCGGAGAAGGTGGAGGGCGTTCCCATGTCCTTCAACGGCCAGGTGCTGTCCCTGGGCTCCCAGGGGGAGGACGTGCGGACCATCCAGAGCCAGCTCAACGCCATCTCCAACAACTTCCCCGCCATCGGCAAGCTCCGGGTGGACGGCGTCTACGGCCCCGCCACGCAGCAGTCCGTCCTCACCTTCCAGCAGGTCTTCCACATGCCCCAGACCGGGGAGGTGGATTTCGCCACCTGGTACTCCATCTCTAATATCTATGTGGCCGTCACCGGCATGGCGTAAGGAGGGCGGCGGATGATACCGTACTGCTTCGACCGCCCGGCGGCGGTGGCCCGCATGTCGGGGGGCGGCGTCACCGGCGCCGTCTCCTTCTTCTGCCGCCGGGGGGAGGTCTACGTGGCCGCCGACATCAGGGGACTGCCCCGGGAGGCGGACCCCTGCAAGTGCCGGGTCTTCGGCTTCCACATCCACGAGGGCCGGGACTGCGGAGGGGAGGGCTTCGCCGACACCGGCGGGCATCTGGATCTGGCGGGCTGCCCCCACCCCTGCCACACCGGGGACCTGCCGCCGCTGCTCGCCTGGGACGGCCGGGCGTTCCTGATCGCAAGGACCGGGCGCTTCCGCCTGGCGGACGTCATCGGCCGCACGGTGGTCATCCACGCCATGCCCGACGACTTCGCCACCCAGCCCTCGGGCCACTCCGGGGAGAAGATCGCCTGCGGCGTGATCCGCCGGGTATCGTGAATCATAAATGAAGGCGGCCGGCAAATGCCGGCCGCCGAGACGTTACCGCTTTTATTTCAGGAACATACGGACCAGCTTCTCCTTGAAGGGTTGGTAGGGCTGGTAGCGCATGGGAAGGTCCAGCCAGGTCTGCTTGTCCACGACGCTCTTGTGGTGGGAGAAGGTGTCGAAGCCCACCTTCCCGTGGTAGGCCCCCATGCCGCTGGCCCCCACGCCGCCGAAGCCCATGGCGCTGGTGGCCAAGTGGATGATGGTGTCGTTGACGCAGCCGCCGCCGAACTGGCACCGGCTGGTGACATACCGGACATGCTGTTTGTCGCTGGTGAAGAGGTAGAGTGCCAGGGGGTGGGGCCGGCTGTTGACCTGGGCGGCCGCCTCCTCCAGGGTCTGGAAGGTCAGCACCGGCAGGATGGGCCCGAAGATCTCCTCCCCCATCACCGGGTCCTCCCAGGTGACATTGTCCATCACCGTGGGCTCGATCCGGCACCGGTCCTCCTCCAGGCCGCCGCCGAAGACCACCTTCTCCCGGTCGATCAGGCCGGCGAGGCGGCGGAAGTGCTTCTGGTTGATGATCTTTCCGTAGTTCTCGTTGTCCAGGGGCCGCTCCCCGAACTGGGCGCGGATCTCCTTCCCGATGGCCTGGACCAGCCGGTCCTTGACGGACGCCTCGCAGTAGAGGTAGTCCGGCGCCACGCAGGTCTGGCCGCAGTTGAGGAACTTCCCGAAGACGATCCGCTTGGCCGCCAGGGGGATGTTGGCGGTGCGGTCCACGATGCAGGGGCTCTTTCCCCCCAGCTCCAGGGTCACAGGCGTCAGGTGCTCGGCGGCCTGCCGGAGCACCTCCCTGCCCACCGCCTGGCTGCCGGTGAAGAAGATGTAGTCGAACGCCTCCCGGAGCAGGCACTGGTTCTCCTCCCGCCCGCCGGAGATCACCGCCACATAGGAGGAATCGAAGCAGGAGGAGATGATCTTCTCGATGACGGCGCTGGTGTGTGGGGAGTAGGCGCTGGGCTTGAGCACCACGGTGTTCCCCGCCGCCAGGGCGTCGGCCAGGGGGTCCATGGTCAGCATGAAGGGGTAGTTCCAGGGGCTCATGATCAGGACCACCCCGTAGGGGGATGGCTTCACAAAGCTCCTGGCGTGGAACTGGGCCAGGGGGGTGGGGACCCGCCGCTCCGCGGCGAAGCGCCGGGTGTGGCGGATCATGTAGGAGATCTCGCTGCAGGTCAGCCCCACCTCGCACATGTAGCTCTCAAAGCCGCTCTTGCCCAGGTCCGCTTTCAGCGCGGCGTTGATCTCCGCCTCACTGTCCAGAATGGCTGTCCGCAGGCGCTGAAGCGCCTGAACGCGCTTTTCCACGGGCAGCGTGGCGCCGCTGGAAAAGTAGGCCCGCTGCGTATCCAAAATATGTCGGATCTGTTCCTGGTTCATTTCGCTCCTCCATGACCTCGTAGTAGAATCGTTCCAGCTCCCCGGCGTCCAGCAGCACCGGCACCGGGTAGAGGGGGTTGGCCTCCTTGTCGGCGTACCGGGCCAGCCGGGGGACGTCCTCCCGGCGGATCTCCGGGATGGTGGTGGGGATGTCCAGCCGCCGCTCCATGCCCCGGATGGCCTGGATGAATCTCTCCGCCCCCGCCCGGGGGCTGTCATTGGCAGCGGCCACGCCCGCGACAACCGCCAAACGGTGGAGGGGCTGATAGGCCGCCTCGCCGTAAAACGCCAGGACGTTGGGCAGCAGCACCGCGTTGGCCAGGCCGTGGGGGACGTTGTACTGCCCGCCCAGGGAGTGGGCCACCGCGTGGACGTAGCCCACATAGGACTTGGTGAAGGCGCTGCCCGCCAGGAAGGCCGCCTGCAGCATGTTGGCCCGGGCCTCCATGTTGCCGCCGTCGGCGCAGGCGGTCTCCAGGTTGGCAAAGATCAGCCTCACCGCCTCCTCCGCGTCCCGGCGGGTGTCCCGGGTGGTGGACCGGCCGATATACGCCTCCACCGCGTGGGTCAGGGCGTCCAGGCCCGTGGTGGCGGTGATGTGCCGGGGCAGCTGCCGGGTGACCTCCGGGTCCAGCACCGCGTAGTGGGGGATCAGGGGGAAGTCGTTGATGGGGTACTTGTGCCGGGTGCCACTGTCGGTGATGACGGCGGCCAGGGTGGTCTCGCTGCCGGTGCCGGCGGTGGTGGGGACGGCGATCAGGAGGGGCAGACGCCTGTGGACCTTCAAGATCCCTTTCATTTTCGCCAAGCTCTGCCGGGGCTTCGCCACCCGGGCCCCCACCGCCTTGGCGCAGTCGATGGAGGACCCGCCGCCGAAGCCGATGATGGCCTGACACCCGTTGGTCAGGTACAGCGCCCTGGCCTCCTCCACGTTGTCCGTGGTGGGGTTGGCCACCGTCCTGTCGTACACCGTGCACTGGATGCCCTCCCGGGCCAGGAGCTCCTCGGTGTGGGCGGTAATGCCGAGGCCGCGGATGCTGGCATCCGTCACCAGCAGCACCCGGCGGACGCCCTTCTCCCGAAACAGGCCGGGCAGCAGGTCCGTCCCCGTCAGGATCTCGGGCCTGCGGTAGGGGAGAAGGGGGATGGCCAGGTGAAAAACAGTTTGAAAGGCTCTGCAGTAGACCTTCTTGATGGGATGCATACTCATATGGGTTCCTCCGTCGAGCAGATCTGCTCCAAATTTCGGGCAATGACGCCCAGGGCGCGGTAGAAGTCCTCCCGCTGGCCGTCGGTAAGCCCCCGGCCTCCCCGCTGGACAGCCTGCCGGATCTTACCGGTCATCCGCTCCGCGGCGGCCCGTCCGGCCTCCGTCAGACGGAGCTTGGCCCGGTAGCGGCGCTTGCCGCCCTCCTCCGGGAGCTCCACCAGCCCCAGCTCCTCCAGCCGGGCCAACGCCCGGGAGACGGCGGCCTTGTCCTCCAGGCTGCGCTCGGCGAGCTCCGCGGCGGTGAGGCCCTCCGGGTGCTGCCGCAGCTGGAACAGGCACATCACGTGGCTCCCCTTCAGTCCCAACGCCTCCATCTCCCGGTCCTTGATCCGCTGGATACACCGGTAGATCCGGTTGATGGTCAGGACAAAGGTCTCGAACCGATCCGTCACACCGCCGCCCCCCTTTTTCAGGAAATCCTCCTGATCATAGCAGAAAGATGTTGATGTGTCAACATCTATTGTGCCCACAACAGCGCAAAAAATACCGCCCGCCGCTGATGCGGCGGCATCAGCGGCGGGCGGGCCTGTTTTGGCCCGGTATCTATGCGTCCCATAAGCCTTGGACAAATTCCCCGATTTGGCCGTTGACAAAATCAATCCGGTCTGTGTTGGCGTTGTGGCCGGCCCCGGGGACCCAGACCAGGGGATATCCGCTCCGGCGGGCCCACTCCCTGTTGTATCGTTTAGCGGAACCTGCCCTGTCCCTCTCGCCGCACAACAGCAAGACAGGGCAGGAAATGGCATACGCCTTCCCAGCCTCAACCGCCTGAGCGAAGATGCGGTAGCCATGATCTGCCAGAGCGCAGTATTCCCTCTTATTGTACTCGCCCATCATCTGGGCCATCAGTTTTTGACCGTATTCCGTCACGGCGCACCCTGCGGCACCCCAGCGGAGCAGCCACCTCCAGGGAATCGACAAATACATCCCCTTGGTATGTTTTAAAAGCGCCAGCTCCAGCCCTGTGTAGTACCTGCGCTGGAGGGGACAGGAGTCGATGGAGATAAAGCCGGAGACAGAGCCGGGATATGCCTCCATGTATACCTGGGCAATGTAGCCTCCCAGGGACTGGCCCACCAGGACCGGCCCAGCGATCCCCTCAGCGGTAAAGATCTGTCTCAGGTACCGCGCCAAATCCTCCATGGAGAACTTTAGGGCGAAGGGTCTGGACGTCCCGTGGCCCGGGGCGTCCCACACCAGGCAGTTATACCCCTTTCCCAGCTCCGCTACCTGCCCGTCAAACAGGCGGTGGTCGGCGGTCAGCCCCGGCAGGAATACCAGCCACGGGCGATTTTCACCGGCCCGGCAAGTCCAATACCGGATGACGCCGTATGGGGTCTCGCAGCCCTTTTTCAACATATGCATGGGACCTCTCCTTTCCCGGGAAACTCCCCTCTCACGGTACCACCGCCCCGCCGCCATGTCAATCCCCGGCGCTCTGTTTGGGAATTTTTCCACAGAGAACGGGCCGTTTTCCAACAAAGTCTTAACAAGTTCCCTTCTTTACTTGGGCGATGGATTTGGATATACTATAGAAGAGAGAAAGCGTTTACAGGGAATGAGAAAGAGGAGGATGGCTATGCGTAAGACAAAGATCGTGTGTACCATTGGGCCCGCCTGCGACAACGAGGAGACCCTGGAGCGGATGTGCCTGGCCGGAATGAACGTGGCCCGGCTGAATTTTTCCCACGGCACCCACCCGGAGCAGCAGCGAAAAATGGACCTCGTCAAAAAGGTGCGGGAGAAGCTGAACCTGCCCATCGCCATCATGCTGGACACCAAGGGCCCGGAGTACCGCATCCGCACCTTTGAAAACGGAAGTATTACCCTCAGGGAGGGCGACGCCTTTACCTTCACCACCGAGCAGATCGTGGGCAACCAGGAGCGGGTGTCGGTGAGCTATCCAGGTCTGATCCACGATCTGGAGGTGGGAGACAAGATCCTGCTGAACAACGGCCTGCTGGTGTTCCAGGTGGAGGCTCTGGAGGGCACCGAGGCCCGGTGCCGGGTGCTGGTGGGGGGCGAGACCTCCAACAACAAGTCCATGAGCTTCCCCAACAAGGTCATGAGCCAGGTCTACCTCAGCGAGCAGGACAAGGCGGACCTGCTGCTGGGCCTGGAGAACGAGGTGGACTACATCGCCTGTTCCTTCGTCTCCCGAAAGCAGGACATCCTGGATGTGAAGGACTTCATCGCCCAGCACACCGACCGGTACATCGGCATCATCGCCAAGATCGAGAACCAGGCGGGCATCGACAACATCGAGGAGATCTGCCAGGTCTGCGACGGGGTGATGGTGGCCCGGGGCGACCTGGGGGTAGAAGTGCCCTTCGAGAAGCTGCCGGCCATCCAGAAAAAGCTCATCAACACCTGCCGCCGCCTGGGCAAGCGGTCCATCACCGCCACGGAGATGCTGGAATCCATGATCCACAACGCACGGCCCACCCGGGCGGAGATCAGCGACGTGGCCAACGCCGTCTACGACGGCACCAGCGCCGTAATGCTCTCCGGGGAGACCGCCGCGGGCAAGTACCCGGTGGAGGCGGTGGAGACCATGGCCCGGATCGTGGAACAGACCGAGCAGGACGTGAACTACCAGAGGCGCTTCTGGCAGACGGAGTTCCCCATCCACAACACCGTGGACGCCATCTCCCACGCCACCTGCGCCATCGCCATCGACATCAACGCCAAGGCCATCGTGGCCTGCTCCCTGTCGGGGATGACGGTGCGGATGGTGTCCCGGTTCCGGCCCCCGGTGGACATCCTGGGGCTGACCACCAACGAGCGGACCTGGCGGATGCTGGCTCTGAGCTGGGGCGTGACGCCCCTGATGTGCGAGGAGGTGCCCTCCACCGACGTGCTGTTCTACACCGCTATGAAGGCCGCCAAGGAGCACATGAAGCTCTCCCCCGGCGATGAGATCGTCATTACCGGCGGCATCACCAACGGCCGGTCCGGCAACACCAACCTGCTGAAGGTGGAGACCATCTGACCATATTGTGAAAAGGAAGGAGGCCGGCGCGTGTGCGCCGGCCTCCCTGTTTGCCTGGGAACGGGTAGTTGCTTTTCGATATTTACCCCATGACCTCGCCGCCGGGGGCGTCGTTGGCCTGGGACCAGATCTCCACCAGAGCCGGTAGTCCGTGGTGGGGTCCTCAGGATTGGTAGGATCTTCAGAGTCAGTGGAATCTTCGGGTTCGGTAGGCTCCTCAGCGCAAACTGCCTCGAAGGTAATCCAATCCGTATCCTGATCATACCATGCATTATGCTCCTCAAGCAAAGCCTTCAGCGCAGGGAAGGTAACTCGCCAGCATACATGGGAGAATCACTCAGCCGGACCTTCCAGCCGATAAACTCCTTGCCCTCGGGAGCCACTAGATCTGCAATAGCCACCGAAGCGGTAGGATTGGTGCTGATCACGTCGCCGCTGCCCAAGTATTCATCCTTCGTTCCATCCCAGGACACGAACCTCACGTTGATGGCATTCACGGCCGTCTCAACCTTGCCGTACAGCTCATACTTCTTCAGCATCAGGGGCAGCTTTGCTTTTTTGGCCTCGCTGCCGATGTCCTCTGCTTTCTCATACCAACCGTCGAAGGCATCGCCTTCCGCAACGGTCGGATTATAGAACGTATCGTCCTGCAGATTCTTCCCGCTGATGTGCGCGGATACTGGTAACAGTAACCCAGCTTTCATCATCTGTGTCATAGCCAGCCCTACCCTCTTGTCCGCACAAAAAGCAACTCAGGTCTGGGCCGGGGAGGCCCAGGACCTTCGGGGGTACGGGGACGGAGCCTCCAAAAAAAGTGGGGGCCAATGGCCCCCACTGAAATTCAAATTGCCGCTGCCTGTTCGTTGATGAGGATATTGTCCCTGGCCCGCTCCACGTGCTGCGTCGCCAGGGCCTCAGCCTGGGCGGCGTCCCCGGCCGCCAGGGCGTTGAAGATGGCCCGGTGCTCGGCCGTAGACTTCTGTGCCCGCTGGTTGTCGCTGACGGAGAGCTTCCGGTGGCGCATGAGGCGCTTGAGCAGCCCGGTGAGCTGCTTATCAAACACCCGGCTGCCGCAGGCGGCATAGATCGCCGTGTGGAAGCGGCTGTCGGACTCCAGGATCTTGTCCGGCAGATCCCGGGAGACATAGAACTCCTGGAGGGTGACGATCTCGTCCAGCTCCACCAGCTCCTTCTGCCCGATCCGCTGGCAGCACATGGCCGTGGCAAGCCCCTCCAGCCGCAGCCGGATCTCCAGCATATCCAGCAGGTCCTGGTGGGTGACCCCCACCACCACAATGGTCTTGCCCCGGCTCTCCACCAGATCGTCCTGCTCCAGGCGGCGCAGGGCCTCCCGCACCGGGGTGCGGCTGACGTTCAGCTTCTCCGAGAGCTTCAGCTCCGTCAGCACATCCCCCCGCTGGTAGGCGCCGGTGAGGATGTCCTCCTCCACCCGCTCATAGACGATGTCCGCCAGGGAGGTTACCTTCCCTTCCGCCATGGTCAGCCCTCCTCAGCTCTGGAACCGGCCGGGGGCAAATTCCTGGACCTTGGCCTCCAGCTCGTGGCGGCCCAGGGTGCTCTGCCGCCCATTCTCGTACTCTTCGTCCACCCAGGCCTTCAGCTGGGCCACCAGGGGATCGTTCTTGGCGATGGCCGCGTCTCCGGTGAGGTCGTAGTTGTCGTTGATCCAGTAGGCAATGCCCGCCAGCCCGGAGGTCTTGCCGATCATCACCGAGGCGGGGCGGTTCAGCAGCCGCTTGGTGTCGAAGATGTTGTAGATCTCCTCATCCTTCAGCAGGCCGTCGGCGTGGATGCCCGCCCGGGTGACGTTGAAATTCCGGCCCACAAAGGGGGTGTTCTCGGGAATGTCGTAGCCGATCTGGTACTTGAAGTACCGGGCGATGTCGGTGATGGCGGTGGTGTCCATGCCGTCCAGAGTGCCCCGGAAGCCGGCGTACTGGAACACCATGGACTCCAGAGGGACGTTGCCCGTGCGCTCGCCGATGCCCAGCAGGGTGCAGTTGACGGCGCTGGCGCCGTACATCCAGGCGTGGCCGGCGTTGGCGGTGGCCAGGTGGAAGTCGTTGTGGCCGTGCCACTCCAGGCACCGGGCGGGCACGTCGGCGTAGTGGCGCAGGCCGTAGATGATGCCCGGCACGCACCGGGGCAGGGTGGACCCGCCGTAGGGCACGCCCAGGCCCAAGGTGTCGCAGGCCCGGATCTTCACGGGGATGCCGGCCTCACGGCTCAGATCCTGAAGGGCGTTGACAAAGGGCACCACGAAGCCGTAGAAGTCCGCCCGGGTGATGTCCTCCAGGTGGCAGCGGGGGATGACCCCGGCGGCGAAGGCCTCCTTCACCGTGGCCAGGTAGGTGTCCATGGCCTGGCGGCGGGTCATGTGGAGCTTCTTGAAGATGTGGTAGTCGGAGCAGCTGACCAGAATGCCCGTCTCCGGGATGCCCATGTCCGCCACCAGCTTGAAGTCCTGGGGGGTGGCCCGGATCCAGGAGGTGATCTCCGGGAAGCGCAGACCCAGCTCCCGGCACTTGTCCAGGGCCTCCCGGTCCTTCTTGCTGTAGATGAAGAACTCCGTCTGGCGGATGATGCCCTTGGGGCCGCTGAGCCGGCTCATGAGCTTGTAGAGGTCCACGATCTGCTGCACGGAGAAGGGCTCCATGGACTGCTGCCCGTCCCGAAAGGTGGTGTCGGTGATCCAGATCTCCTCGGGCATGTTCATGGGCACCCGGCGGTGGTTGAAGGGGATCTTCGGGGCCTCCTCGTAGCTGAACGCGTCCCGGTAGAGCTGGGGCTCCGCCACGTCCTGGAGCTGGTACTTGTAGGATTTCTGTTCCAGCAGATGGGAAGAGTTGGAAAGCTCAAGCATGGTAGGGCACCTCCTTGTATAATTGTATACAATTATACATTATGTGCAGGATTTGTCAAGAGAAATTTTTCCGGGAGAAAATTTTTCTTGTCTGCGGCGCGGAATTTCTCTATACTGAAGGCAACAGATTTACAGTCTGCCCCCTATGGGGGCGATCAGAAGGAGATGAGCCTATGGCGTACCGCGTGATCGACAAGGAGACCATGCCCCGGCGGGAGCAGTTCGACTACTTCCGCGCCATGGCCCAGCCCTATGTGGGGATCACATGGGAGCTGGACATCACAGACCTGAGGCGGCGGCAGAAGGCGGAGGGCTGGCCCTTCTTCCTGACCATGCTGTATCTGGCGGGGCAGGCGGCCAACCGGGTGCCCCAGCTGCGCCAGCGCATTCGGGGGGAGGACGTGGTGGAGTACGACCGCTGCGACACCTCCCACACCGTGGCCACGGCGGACGGCAACTTCCGCTACTGCCGGGTACGGGGCGGGCTCCCCTTCCGGGAGTTTCTGCCCCTGGCCCGCGCCGCCCACCAGGCGGCCCAGGAGCGGCCGTCGTTGATGGAGGAGGAGGACGAGGAGTCCCTGCTCTTCGTCTCCAGCCTCCCCTGGACCCCCTTCACCGGCCTGATCCAGCCCACCCCCTCCCCGGCGGACTCCAATCCCCGGATCACCTTCGGCGGCTACCACTGGCGGGGAGATCGGCTGATTTTGCCGGTGTCCCTCCTGGCCAACCACGCCCTGGTGGACGGGCGGCACCTGGCCCAGTTCTACCAGGAGCTGGAGAAGGCAACGGCGGAGCTGCTGGAACAACCGTAAACAAAACTTCCGGGCGGCGCCTGCCGCCCGGAAGTTTTTATCGACCTTCCATAAAAAGAACACAACTCCCATGTACCATAGAAGACGAAAGGGGGGACATTCCATGCACACCATTCTGCTGGTGGAGGACGAGCGAACGCTGCGGGAGCTGGTGGGGGACTACCTGACTCGCAGGAGCGGCGGACAGTGGCGGGTCCTGCCCGCCGCCGACGGCGGCGAGGCCCTGCTCCTGGCCGCCAGCCAGCCCCTGGACCTGGCCATCCTGGACGTGATGCTGCCGGACATAGATGGCTTCGCCCTCTGCCGGGAGCTGCGGTCGGGCAGCGACCTGCCCATCCTGTTCCTCAGCGCCCGGTCGGCGGAGGAGGACCGCCTGCGGGGCTACGGCCTGGGGGCGGACGACTACATGACCAAGCCCTTCTCCCAGGCGGAGCTGTTCGCCAAGGCCGCTGCCCTGCTGCGCCGGTCCAAGGGGGAGATGGGCAGGGACCTGCTGGTCTCCGGCGGGGTCGCCGTGGACATCCCGGCCCACGCCGCCCTGGTGGACGGCAGGCGGGTGGACCTGCCCCCCAAGGAGCTGGCCATTCTGCGGCTTTTGCTGGAGGAGCGGGGCCGGGTCCTGCGCCGGGAGGACCTGCTGCTGCGGCTGTGGGGCTGGGACTACGAGGGCAGCGACCGGGTGGTGGACACCCACGTGAAGAACCTGCGGCGGGCCCTGGGCCCCTGGGCCCGCTGCCTGAAAACCGTCTTCAAAACGGGGTACAAATGGGAGGAGGAGTAGTGGTATGGATCTGAAAAGAGAGAAGCGGCGGGTGTATCTGTGGTGCTTCGCCCTGCTGCTGGCCCTGTGGCTGGCGCTGCTGGGGGCGTTTTCAGCCTATATGCTCGCCAACGCCAGAAGGCAGGAGCGGCAGCGGTTCAAGGATAACGCCAACGCCCTGGGCGAGGCGCTCCAGGACGCCAGCGACCAGGATTTGCCGCCCGCCTACGGCGACTGGCTGTCTATCGTACGAACCTACGAGGGGACCAAAGGGATCGCGGCGGCACTCTTCACCAGCGACGGACAGCTGGAATGGCATATGGACCCGCCGGGACAGTGGACCGTGGAACTGTCCAACTCCACGGACTATTTGGGACAGAGCCACGGTGAGGTGGACATTGCGCAGTGGTTCAGTGCGGAGGACCTCCGGGAGATCATGGCGGCCGCCCAGGCCCAAGGTGGGTTCCGTGTGCCCCTGGTCCTGGAGGATGTGACCCTCACCGCCGGCGGAGAGATAGTCCCCCGGGCCCTGGCTCTGCGGACCTCCGGCGGGGACACGGTGCTGACCATCGCCAACGACAGCTATGGCCAGTCCTGGGAGGCCACCTACGCCTTCGGATACATCCGACCTCTCGGCGGCGTGAGGACCACTGACGCCCTGGCAGCGGCGGCCAACAGCCGGGTGATCCGGGATCTTCAAGCTATCGCCGCGGACCCGTCCGTTCTGTGGGCCCCCGGGGCGGACTACCCGCGATACCTCGGCGGGAAGACCACTGTGGACGACACAACGGTGACGGAGCGTCCCTGGGGCCCGCTGGACCGGGTCTACATCGCCCAGACGACCGATCCCATCCGCCCCGACTGCTGGCTGGTGATAACGGGCATGTCGGATGTGTGGGGCGCGGCGGGCCCCTATTGGCTGGCCACCGCTCTGATCAGTCTGGCGGGGTTCCTGCTGGCGGCCTGGCTGCTGGCCCACATGACCTGGAAGGGGCAGCGGGCCCACCTGCTCTATGAGCGCCGCCGGCGGGAGACCGCCGCCGCCATCACCCACGACCTGAAAACGCCGCTGGCGGTGATCCGGGCCTGCGCCGAAAATCTGGCGGAGGCGGCGCCCCCGGACGGGCAGGGGGACTACGCCGCGGAGATCATCCGTCAGACCGAGGGGATGGACCGGTCCCTGCTGGACATTCTGGAGCTGGACCGGCTGGAGGGGCAGGCGCCGGTCCTCCAGCTGGAGGACGTACCGCTGGAGGAGGTGGTCTCCCGACAGGTGGAGGCCCTGCAGCCCCTGTGGCCGGAGATCCAGGTCGTCCAGCAGGTGTCCGGCACGGTCCGGGCAGACCGGGCGGCACTGTCCCGGCTGGTGGAGAACCTGCTGCGGAACGCCCTGGAGCACAGCGACGGGACCGTCCAGGTCCAGGGGGACGAGACGGTTTTGACGGTGTACAACACCGGCCTGCCCATCCCCGAGGAGGACCTGCCCCGGATCTGGGAGCCCTACTTCAAGGGCGACGCCGCCCGGCGGGGCGGCTCCGGCCTGGGGCTGTCCATCGTGGCGGCGGCAGCCCGGGACCACGGCTGGCGGTGGGAGGCCGCCAACGGCGACGGCGGCGTGACCTTCACCATCCGCTTCAAAGCATAAGGTCTCAGACACCATAGACACCACGATAACAAGAAAAAAGTCCGCCGGAGACATCCCCGGCGGACTTTGCATCGTGTCAAAAAGCCTCGCAGAGTTTCGCCGCCTGCAGGCGGCGAAAGAAAATGAAATCGTTTTTCCGGCGGCGTGTACGTCGGAAAAACACTTCGCGCGAAGCGAGCGTCGCAGGGACCGCCATCAGCGGTCCCAAGGCGCAGAGCGCAGCGGATCCCCCTTGGCGGAAAAGGCGTCAGCCTTTTTCGACAGTCTCAAAAGTCCGCCGGGGAATGTCCCCGGCGGACTTTTTTGCTTATGCGGTCATTTCAGCAGATAGTTCCGCACCAGGATCTGCAGCAGCTCGTCCCGGTCCACCTTGCGGATCAGGGTCCTGGCCTGGTTGTGGTTGGTGATGTAGGTGGGGTCCTCGGAGAGGATGTAGCCTACGATCTGGTTGATGGGGTTGTAGCCCTTCTCCTCCAGGGCCTTGTAAACCGTGAGCATGATCCGGTGGATCTCAGCGTCCTGCTCTCCGGTGAAATCAAACTTGCGGGTGTAATCGTCCACTCCTACACCACCTTCTTTCCAAATTATCTTTAGTATACTCACTTTTTTCGGCGGTGTAAAGAGAAAAAAACAGAATGTTACACAAGTGTAATATTCGACAATTTTTTCCAGCCCGCCCCCGGCGCGGGCGCCTGAGCGGGGCCTCCCGCCTCAGTACTCCACGCCCCGCCGGGCGGCCACGCCCCGGTCAAAGGGGTGCTTGACCTTCCGCATCTCGGTGACATAGTCGGCCCGGTCCAGCAGCGCCTGGGAGGGTCCCCGGCCGGTGAGGACCACCTCCAGCCCCTCCGGGGCGCTGTCCAGCAGCGCCAGCAGCCGGCCCTCGTCGATGAGCCCGGCGGCGCAGGCCCCCAGGGCCTCGTCCAGCACCAGCAGGCCGTACCCGCCCGCAGAGGCCTTCTCCCAGGCAGTCTCCAGAAGGCCGCTGTAGTAGATCCCGGCCTCCTCCCGCTCCTCCGGGGAGAGGGTCCAGGTGAAGCCGAAGGCCCTGGTCTGGGGGACCACCTCCGCCCCCTCCGTCCGGGACAGGGGGGCCAGCTCCGAGGAGGAGCCGTCCTTGAGAAACTGGAGCACCAGGGCCCGGCAGCCGCTGCCCGCGCAGCGCAGGGCCAGGCCCATGGCGGCGGTGGTCTTGCCCTTCCCGTCTCCGCAGTAGATGTGTACCATGTTCCGCCTCCTCCCCGGGATCAGTGGTTGTTCCGCTCCAGCAGTTCGTGCTTCACGTCCCAAAGCTTCTGGCTCAGGTCCACATAGTAGTTGTGGGGATAGTCGAAGCGCTTGACCTCCTCCCACAGGGTATCCACCTGCTGGGCGCAGTAGGCCTTGATCTCCTCCAGGGAGGGCAGGTCGTAGACCAGCTCGCCGTCTTTGAAAATGGGCACCTGGAGCTCCTTGGCGGTGAAGTCGTAGACCTCCTTCTTCTTCCAGGTGGCGTCGGGGTCGAAGATGACCAGGGATTTGGAGTCGTCCACCGTCTCGTCCCACACGGTGAGGTAGTCGGCGATGGCCTTGCCGGTGTCGTTGCCGTAGAAGCGGTAGAGCTTCTTGAAGTGGGGGGTGGTGATCTTGGTGACGTTCTCGCTGATCTTGATCTTGGGCTCGATGGTGCCGTCGGGGCGCTCCACCGCCGCCAGCTTGTACACCCCGCCGAACACCGGCTCGCTGCGGGCGGTGATCAGCCGCTCGCCCACGCCGAAGCTGTCCACCTTCGCCCCCTGGAGCAGCAGGTCACGGATGAGCATCTCGTCCAGGGAGTTGCTGACGGTGATGGTGCAGCTCTCCCACCCGGCGGCGTCCAGCATCTTCCGGGCCTCCTTGGTCAGGTAGGCGATGTCGCCGGAGTCCAAACGGATGCCGCACTTGGTGATGCCCCGGGGCCGCAGGACCTCGTTAAAGGCCCGGATAGCGTCGGGCACGCCGCTCTTCAACGTGTTGTAGGTGTCCACCAGCAGCACAGCGTTGGTGGGATAGATCTCGCAGTAGGCCTTGAAGGCCTCGTACTGGCTGGGGAACATCTGGACCCAGGAGTGGGCCATGGTGCCGGCGGCGGGGACCCCATAGAGCTGGTCGCTGATGGCGCAGGCGGTGCCCGCCGCGCCGCCGATGTAGGCGGCCCGGGCTCCCGCCACGGCGCCGTCCACCCCCTGGGCCCGGCGGGAGCCGAACTCCAGAACGGCCCGGCCCTGGGCGGCCCGGACCACCCGGTTGGCCTTGGTGGCCACCAGGCTCTGGTGGTTGACGCACAGCAGGGCGAAGGTCTCGATGAGCTGGGCCTGGGCCGCCGGGGCCCGGACGGTGATCAGGGGCTCCCCGGGGAACACCGGCGTCCCCTCCGGCACCGCCCAGATGTCCCCGGTGAAGCGGAAGTCCCGCAGGTAGTCCAGGAAGTCCTCCTGGAACATGCCCTTGCTCCGCAGGTAGGCGATATCGTCCTCGTCGAAGTGCAGGTCCTGGATGTACTCCACGAGCTGCTCCAGCCCCGCCGCGATGGCGAAGCCGCCGCCGTCGGGGACCCGGCGGAAAAACAGGTCGAAGTAGGTGATGCTATCCTGCATCCCCTGGCGGAAGTAGCCGTTGGCCATGGTCATCTCATAGAAGTCGAAGAGCATGGACAGGTTCATTGTCTTTTCTCGTCCCATAGGTCGGTACCGTCCCTCCGTATGGACTGGCCCGGCCCGCCGCGGCGGGGCCGGCCTGCCAAAGATATTCCCCTATAGTATATCTTTTTTTCCAATTTTTGCAACGATAGAATTGACAATTTTTTGCCAATCCCTTAATATTGTACCTGACTTTGACTGGGAGGGATCGCTATGTCCGTCATCCTTGGAATCGATATCGGCGGGTCCACCACCAAGATCGTGGGCCTGCGCCCCGACGGGTCCCACATCGCCATGCACCGGGTCCAGGCCCAGGACCCCATCACCAGCCTGTACGGGGCCCTGGGGAACTTCCTGTTCACCAACGGTTTGCAGCTGTCCGACGTGGACCGCATCGCCCTGACCGGGGTGGGGGCCTCCTACGTGGACGGGGACATCTACGGTATCCCCACGGAGAAGGTGGACGAGTTCGCCGCCGTGGGCACCGGAGGGCTGGCCCTCAGCGGCCAGGAGAAGGCCGTGGTCATCAGCATGGGCACCGGCACCGCCTTCATCTGGGCGGAGAGGGGCGGCGAGATCCGCCACCTGTGCGGCTCCGGCGTGGGGGGCGGCACCCTGGCCGGCCTGTGCTCCAAGCTCTGCGGCACCCGGAAGTACGCCCAGATCGTCAAGCTGGCCGCCGACGGGGACATCAACAACATTGACCTGACGGTGGGGGACATCACCCGCAACAGCCACCCCTCCCTGCCCCTGGACATCACCGCCGCCAACTTCGGCAACGTCTCCGACAGCGCCACCGCCGGGGACTTCGCCGCCGGGGCCATCAACATGGTCCTCCAGTCCATCGGCACCACCGCCGTCATGGCCTGCCGGGCCTGCGGCTGCGAGACTGTGGTAGCCACGGGCTTCATGTCCACCCTGCCCCAGGCCCCGGAGTGCTTCGCCCTCTTCACCCGGCTCCACGGCGTCCATTTCATCATCCCCAAGAACGCCACCTTCGCTACCTCCATCGGCGCCGCCCTGTGCAGCGGCAAGGAGTAGATCCGAGACAACAACACGCGGCCCGGAGCGAACGCTCCGGGCCGCGTGTTTTCCAACAAAGCCGCCATCGGTTGTCACTCGGCGGAAAAAATGTCCAGGTCATCGGCGGTCCTTTCCTCCACATAGGGGTTGAGCAGGTCGTTGACCAGAGCCAGGACCTCCTCCTCATACAGCCCGTAGCAGTACGACACGCCGCCGTATGTCACCTCCCCGTCGCCGGGGAGGGTGGCGGTGGAGACGTCCTCCTCCAGGTCCATGCCGATGGCCGACTGGGCCAGCCACAGGAGATTTCCCGCGGACAGATCCGTGTCACAGTGCTCCAGGAAAATGTCCACATACGTGCTGAGCTTCAGCGGCTGGGAGAGGGCCTTGGCCGCCACCGTCTTCAGCATGGCCTGCTGGGTCCGGGTCCGGCCGATGTCGTAGTCCGGGTAGGCCACGGTCCCGTCCTGGTTGGTCCGCAGGCGGCACACCGCCAGAGCCTCCTGGCCGTCCAGGTGCCGCAGGCCCGGCTCAAAGTGGATGGACAGACCCTGGTGGGGATCGTCGTAGCTCATGTGCACCGGTATGTCGAAGTCCACCCCGCCCACGGCGTCCACCAGGGCCACGAACCCCTCCGTCTCCACGGTGAAGTAGTAGTCGATGGGGACGCCCAGCAGTTGGGAGACCGTCTCCTTCAGGCAGTCCACGCCGCCGTGGTAGGCGGCGTTGATCTTCGGGTACCGGGCGGGGATGGACGCGGGGTCGATGAGCGTGTCCCGGGGGATGGAGACCACCCCCACGGTCCGGGCGGCGGCGTCGTAGCGGACCGCCATGATGGCGTCGGCGTTCCCGCTGGACTGGTCGCTGGCGGCCACCAGGAAGACAAAGCAGTCCTCCCGCCGGGTCCAGTGGTCGATCTCCTCCACGGGAGGAGGCGGGTCCTCCGCCCCGGCGTCCGCTGGCTCTCCGGCGTCCGCCGGCTCCCGGGCGGGCGCCTCCGCCGGCGGCTCCTCCCGGGCCGCCACGGGCTTTTCCTTGACGAGCTGCCAGCACGCCGCCAGGGCGGCCAGGAGAAAGAGGGCGGTCACCGCCAGGACAGCGGCGCGCTGCCGCCGGGTGACAGGGGCTTTCCTTCGCTGATCCATACACACCTCCGACAGGGGCCGGACCGGGCGGAGCCGGGCCGGGTACTATATGGATATGTCGATCCCCGTCGAAAAAGGGACAGCGGCGGGAAAAATATCCTGACAGGCCGCGGGCCGGGACCCCGCAAGGTCCCGGCCCGCCCCGCTCCCGCGCCGCCGCTACTCGTAGATGGAGTCCAGCATCCGGAGCAGCTCCTCGCGGGTGATGTCGCCGGTGATGCCGCACTGGTAATTGTCGACCAGCCACTTTGCCGATTCTCCCCTTGCACTCGTCATGACATAGTGCGTCACACCCCCCATTTCATATGGAGTGGCATTTTCTTCCTCCGTCTGCCGCCGACTATTGCGGTAACTTTTATCCGTGCGAATTGTGTAATCAATCCACAAAGTGGTATCCTCACAAGTATAATAAGCGGTCACTGTACAGGAGGAAGGCAGCTCCGAAGTTATGACAGAATTTAGCGTAAACCGTTCAGGGACCCAGGTAGGAACCAGCGGGATCTCGACGCCGTAGCTGTCCAGTGCCGTCTGGAGAGAGAAAAACTCCTCCCCATCCTCTCTTCCGCTGTTTCTGGATGACGTCCCGCCACCGATGGAAGGTTCCTTTGCCCAGGAGGTGAAGTGCTTACCGGCCCAGTTGGTCACGTTTTCCCACAGGTCATACCCGAAGGCCGAGGCGGTGACCGTGGTGGCCAGCAGGAGGGCGGCAATGGCCGCCGCGGCCAGGGCAGCCCGAGTGAGCCAGCGCACATTACGGCCACGGTGTGGCCGTACAGCCCCCTCCGGCGCCGGAGGGGGCGGGGGCGCCATCCCTGGCGCCCCCGGCGTTTCCTCCGCCAAGGCCAGAGGCTCACAGGGGTAGTATTTTGTAAGGAACCTCTGCCACGCCTGGTCCACATCGGGGTAGACCGTCCCGGGCCCGGCGCTCTCCCGCCGGGCCAGCGCCTCCGCCGCCCGCAGTACCGTGTCCGCGCCCAGCCCCTCGCCCTCCGGCAGCTGGCTGTCCAGGCGGAGGAGCTCCTCCAGCGCCTCCGTGGGCATGGCGTCCAGCCTGTCCCACCGGCCGCGCTCCTGTTCAGACATTCCTCACACCCCCTTCGCTGTTTCTATCAGGTATATGTCCAAAAACCGCCGTCACGGGACAGCGTCCTCCCGCAGCCGCTTCTGGAGCCGCTTCCTGGCCCGCTGCACCCGCTTCTTGCAGGTCTCCAGGGGGATGCCCAGCTCCTCCGCGGCCTCCAGGATGGTGCACCGGTCCAGGGCAATCCGCTTCAGGAGCCGGAAGTCCTCGCTGTCGGAGAGGTCGCCGTAGAGGGTGTCCAGGTCCAGCTCCACGTCCGCCGCCCCGCCGTTCTCGTCCAGGACCTCCAGGACGGTCTCCGCCAGCCTCGCCCGCTCCCGCCGGGTGCTTCGGATCACATTTTTCAGCACGTTCATCAGCCAGCCCTCCGGGTTGTCGCTGGCGAACAGCTTGTCCTCCCGCTCGCAGGCCACCCGGAAGGTGTCCTGCACCGCCTCCTCCGCCAGGGAGGGGTCGGACATGCCCCGCAGGGCGTAGGCGTACAGTGTGTGGAACATCCTCCGGTAAAGCGTCTCGACCCGTGCGTCCGGCCCGTCCCCTCCAGGCATCTCCTCACCTCCCCGCCGCACTTCGTGCCTCCAGTATACGGGAAACCTGCCGCGGCCTCAAGGGGGCGGATACAAATTCTCCCTTTCGCTGAAAATGGCCGGAGGGTGTCCCCAAGGGGCGGTTTTTCGACATATATGAATGGTGAATATTTCAAGCCGTGCCGCCGGGGACAACAAAAAGACCGGACCGGGGCGTTTTCCCCTGCCGGTCTCTGTGGAGGTGTCAAACATGGAGGTTTTCCGCTGTACGGTACATGTGAAGGAGCAGCTGACGATGGACGCCTGCCGCTATTATATACGGCATAACCACGCCCGCTCATGGACCTCGCCCATATATGCAACCATTACATTCTTTGCAGCTGAAACAGCAGTCCTTCATATTGCTTGGTGTCAGGGAATACCTGCCCACTCACAAGTGGGCAGAGCACTCAGTGCCTTCGCTTATGGTTTTGCACTTTTCGGGTCTATCTTTTGGCTGTTCTTCATGCCCTACTCCCTACGCACTGCGATGTTCTTCCGATTAAGGCTTTCCGGAACACGCCTGTCTGAGCCCTTCCCCATAGAGATCACTCCGCAGGTCATCAGCATCTCGCCGCGCCAGGAGATCTTGCTGCGGCCCTTTGGCAATGAGGACGGACCAGCGAAAGGCCGCTCCCGGTCGCGCAAGATCGTCCTTGCAAAGGTGGACCGGGTCCATGAGAGCCAATACGGCTTTTATTTTACCATGCGGCGCGATTTCCGCATCGCCCTGTTTATCAGCCGGGATGTCATGCCGCCGGAGGAGTACGGGGCCCTGCGCGAGATGCTGAAGAAGCGGTTCCAGTCCCGCTACTACGAGATATAGCGCGGAGAAGGAGGACACCAATGAGGAAAAGCCGGAAAGCGTACGCCATCATGGCGCTTCTGATCCTGGCCGCCGCTCTTGCCCTTGGGGCCTCTGTCCTGGCAGGGCTGGCCGCGTCAGAGGCGGCAAGCTCCGCCGCTCCCCCGGACAGCGGGCCGCCGGCGGAGCAGCCGGAGCCGGAGGACCCGGAGAAATGGAGGGCGCCTGATGCCGTGGAGACCTCGACGGAGGACAGCCTGCCGGAGGAGCTCCCTCCGGAAGTAGAAACGCCGCCCACGGCGGGCCCCGCCGAAGCGGGCCGGGAGGCGGCGGAAAACTACACCATATTGGCTTACACAGAGCTTCCCAACGCGGACAGCTCCGTCTATGTGGAGTACCCCTGGTTTCAGGGGGAGGAGTTTGCCGAGTTGAACGAGCTGATCTATGATAAAGTGCTGGAGCTCGGAACGATCGACCCGGACACAGCGCACCCGGACTGGGGCCTGATCGCGGACTATCAGGCCGAGGTCACCTTCCAAAACAGCAGGGTGGTCAGCATCGTGTTCTGGGGCGACAGCTACTTTACAACAAGCAATCACCCCTGGGGCAACTTGCGCGGGCTTACGGTGGACCTGGAAACCATGGAGGAGATCCAGCTGGGAGATCTATACCCCTTTGAGGACAGGGAGTTTCGCAAGCTCTTCTTCTCCTACGCCGCATTCCCCGGGGAGCCTGTGACGGGGTATGAGGAGGCGGATTTCTTTGAGTTCTTTCCCCGCTTCCCCTATTACACACCCCTGGAGGATATTGCTGCAGGCACGGATAATTTCTTTCTCAAGCCCGAGGGCGTGGTAATCAGCCTCCCCGCCGTCCACGCCACCGGCAGCGACCACATGGAGGCGCTGCTGCCCTACAGCCTGGTCATGGATCTCTACCTCCCGGACCGGAACTACTGGGAGGGGCCGTAACTTCATTCCTCCCCGGTCCCGGGACCGCAAAGGCTTGTCTTGGGCGCAGCCCCCGTCGGAGCCGCGCCCAAGTGTCTCTATATGAATCATCCGGCCCGGGTTGCGATGCCGGCACGGGCTGGATGGCATTTGCCGCGGCGCCGCCGCAGCTCCCAGCCCTTTGCTGTATCCCGGTTGGATTTGGATGATGCTATGGTACCGGCAAATCTTGGCAGGGATTTGAATAGGAAGTGAATAATCTGTAAACAGTCAGAGGAAGGCGCCCCGGTGGGCGCCCTCCTCACAGGCTGTCAAAAAAGTCTTGTCGGACTTTTTTGGCAGCCTGAAAATGCCGTTACTTTCCCACAGCTACGCAGTGTGAAAGTCCTCGCTACGCTCGCCGCACGCCTTGCGCAGCAAGGCTTTGCGGGGCATTCAATTGGATTCGAGGCGGGCTTTGCCCCCTCGAGCTCCCCCCTGCGCTGTACAGCTTTCTACTCCTGAAGGAAGTTTTTCGAAACGCTGAGAGGAGGGCGCCCCGGGGGGCGCCCTCCTCACTGTATTCGCGCTTATCCCCCCAGGTACGCCTCCCGGACCTTGTCGCTGGCCATCAGCTCCGCGCCGGTGCCGCTCAGGGAGATGCGGCCGGTCTCCAGCACGTAGGCCCGGTCCGCCACGGACAGGGCCGCCTGGGCGTTCTGCTCCACCAGGAGGATGGTGGTGCCAGCGGCGTGGAGCTCCCGGATGATGTCGAAGATCTGCTCCACCAGGATGGGCGCCAGGCCCATGGAGGGCTCATCCAGCATCAGCAACCTGGGGTGGCTCATCAGAGCCCGGCCCATGGCCAGCATCTGCTGCTCGCCGCCGGAGAGGGTCCCGGCGATCTGCTTCCGCCGCTCCTGGAGCCGGGGGAAGCGGCGGTACACGTCCTCGATGCTCCCGTCGATGGAGGCCTTAGACTGGGTATAGGCCCCCATCTCCAGGTTCTCCTCCACGGTCATCTGCAGGAAGATCCGCCGCCCCTCGGGGACCTGGGCCATGCCCCGGGCCACCAGCTTGTGGGGGGGAACGCCTTTCAGGTCCTGCCCCATAAAGGTCACGGACCCGCCCCGGGGGTGGAGGAGGCCGGAGATGGTGTTGAGCACCGTGGACTTCCCGGCGCCGTTGGCGCCGATGAGGGTGACGATCTCCCCCTCGTTGACCTCCAGGGACACGCCCTTCACGGCGTGGATGCTGCCGTAGTAGACGTGGATGTCGTTGACTGCCAGCATGGCCATCACTTTTCCTCCTTCCGCTTGCCCAGGTAGGCCTCGATGACGGCGGGGTTGGCCTGGATCTCCTCCGGGGTGCCCTTGGCGATGATGCGGCCGAAGTTCAGCACGCAGATGCCCTCGCAGATGCCCATGACCAGGTTCATGTCGTGCTCGATGAGCATGATGGCGATCTGGAAGGTGTCCCGGATCTTGACGATGTTGTCCATGAGCTCCGCCGTCTCCGAGGGGTTCATCCCCGCCGCCGGCTCGTCCAGCAGCAGCAGGCTGGGGTTGGTGGCCAGGGCCCGGACGATCTCCAGCCGCCGCTGGGCGCCGTAGGGCAGGGACCCGGCCTTGTAGTCCGCCATGTCCTGCATGTCGAAGATGCTCAGCAGCTCCATGGCGCTCTCGTGGGCGGCCCGCTCCTGCTTCCAATAGGAGGGCAGGCGCAGCACGCCGCTCCAGGCGGAGTAGGGGGTCTGGTTGTGGAGACCCACCTTCACGTTCTCTTCCACTGTGAGCTTGTCAAAGAGGCGGATATTCTGGAAGGTCCGGGCGATGCCCGCCCGGCTGACCTGGGCGGTGGTCATGGAGTGGGTGTCCATGCCGTCCAGGAGGATGGTGCCCCTGGTGGGCTGGTAGACCTTTGTGAGCAGGTTGAACACCGTGGTCTTGCCCGCGCCGTTGGGGCCGATGAGGCCGGCGATCTCCGTGCGGCCGATGGCCATGTTGAAATCCTTGACGGCGGAGAGGCCGCCGAAGTCGATCCCCAAGTGCCGGCACTCCAGCACCGGGCTCTGGCCGATGTCCCGCTCGGGGATGATGTTGGTGGAGGGCACCGGCACCAGCTTGGGCTTTGGGTACTGCTTCTTCATCCCTGAACGCCTCCTTCCCGGCTCTTTCCGCGCCTGAACTTCTTGCCCGCCGTCTCCAGGAGGGAGCGGAGGGTGGGGTTATTGGTGATGAGCATCACCAGGATCAGCACGATGGCGTACACCAGCATCCGCAGGTCGTTGAACTCCCGCAGGGCCTCGGGCAGCACATACAGCACCACCGTGGCGACGATGGAGCCCCAGATATTGCCCAGGCCTCCCAGCACCACATACACCAGCACCAGGATGGACTGGTTGAAGTCGAACTGGGCGGCGCTGACGCTGGAATAGTTCAGGCCGAACAGGGCGCCGGCGGCGCCGGCCAGGGAGGCGGAGGTGACAAAGGCGATGAGCTTGTACTTGGTCACGTTGATGCCCACGCTCTCCGCCGCGATGCGGTTGTCCCGGATGGCCATGACCGCCCGACCGGTGCGGCTGCGGACCAGGTTGAGCACCACGATGAGGGTGATCATCACCAGCACAAAACCCATGGTGAAGGTGGCGATGCGGGTGTTGCCCGAGGCCCCCTGGGCGCCCTTGATGATCTCCACGCCGTTCTCGCTGAGCCCCAGGCTGGCGATGCTCTTGGTGCCGTCGATATTCAGGGCGATGTGCAGGCCGTTCTCATCCCAGCCCACCAGCAGACAGTTGATGATGTCCCTGATGATCTCGCCGAAGGCCAGGGTGACGATGGCCAGGTAGTCCCCCCGGAGCCGCAGCACCGGGATGCCCACGATGAAGCCCACGATGGCGGCGAAAAAGGCGCCCACCACCAGGGCCAGGACCATCCTCGCCAGGTCGTTGGGGATGGCGGACTGGAGGCTCATGGCGGTGATGATGCCGGAGAAGGCTCCCACGCTCATGAACCCCGCGTGGCCCAGGCTCAGCTCCCCCAGGATGCCCACCGTCAGGTTCAGGCTCACCGCCATGCAGACGTAGCAGCAGATGGGCACCAGCATACCGGTCACAGAGCGGCTCAGCAGCCCCGCGCTCTGGCAGGCCGAGACAACGACAAAGGCCAGGATGACCCCCAGGTAGGTGGCGTAGTCCACCTTGGCAGCGGTCTTCATGTTCTTGATATAGCTTCTCATTCCCGCCACCTCACACTTTCTCGGGCACATACTTGCCCAGCAGGCCCGAGGGCTTCACCAGCAGCACCACAATCAGCACGGCGAACAGGATGGAGTTGGACAGCTGGGTGGAGATGTACGCCTGGGCCATGGCCTCGATGATGCCCAGCAGGATGCCCCCCAGGAAGGCCCCGGGGATGGAGCCGATGCCGCCGAAGACCGCGGCGGTGAAGGCCTTGATGCCGGGCATGGAGCCGGTGGTGGGCTTGAGCACCGGGGAGTAGGAGCACAGCAGCACCCCGGCGATGGCCGCCAGGGCGGAGCCGATGGCGAAGGTCATGGAGATGGTCCGGTTGACGTTGATGCCCATGAGCTGGGCCGCTCCCCGGTCCTCGGAACAGGCCCGCATGGCCTTGCCCATCTTGCTTCTGCTGGTGAAGGCGGTCAGGGCGAGCATGATGACGATGCAGGCCGCCACGGTCAAAAGGGCCACGTAGGAGATCCGCAGCCGGCCGCTGAAGAGGGTCAGCTGGCCGCTGATGACCGGGGTGAAGTTCACCGGGTTGGCGCCGAAGAGGAGCTGGGCGCCGTTCTGCAAAAAGTAGCTGACGCCGATGGCGGTGATCAGCACCGCCAGGGAACCGGCCTGGCGCAGGGGACGGTAGGCCAGCCCCTCGATGATCACGCCCAGCACCGTGCACACCGCCATGGCGGCCAGCACCGACAGCAGGGTGGCCCCGGCGGAGGCCAGAGCGGAGGGGTTCTCCCCCAGCAGGCTGTTCGCGGCGAAGGAGGTGGTGTAGAAGGACACATAGGCCCCCACCATGATGACGTCGCCGTGGGCGAAGTTCAGCATCTTGGCGATGCCGTAGACCATGGTGTAGCCCAGGGCGATGATGGCGTAGATGCTGCCAAGGCTGACGCCGTTGATCAGATAGGACAGAAATTCCATAAGCTCTCGCACCTCTCTCTTTCTCTCTATGGCAGAAACCAGGGCGGAAGGCCCTTCCGCTTCCCGCCGTGGTTTCCGCCATAGAAACACAGGGTGGCTGCCGGAAAACTCCGGCAGCCCGCCCTGTCTGTTCACTTTGCCGTATCAGGGGGTGACATAGGTGCCGTTCTCGATGATCACGGCGGCGGGGTCCTTGCTGACGGCGCCGTTCTCATCCCAGGTCATCTCGGACCCGGCGCTGGTCAGGCCCACGACGGACAGGTCGCCCATGGCGGCGATGAGCGCGTCGCAGATCTCCTCGTTGGACATGTCGGCGGTGACGCCGGCGGCCTGGATGGCCTCGTAGATGATGTAAACACCGTCATAGGCGTCGGCGGCGAACTGGTTGGGGGTCTCCCCGTAGCGCTCCTGGTACTCGGCCACAAAGCTCTGGGTGGCCTCATCCTCCGCGTCGGCGGAGAAGGGGGTCAGCAGGTACACGCCCTCGGCCAGGGAGGTGTCGAAGCCGGGCAGGGTCAGGATGCCGTCCATGCCGTCCACCCCGAAGAAGGTGGGGGCGTAGCCCATGGCATTGGCCTGGGTCAGGATGACGGAAGCGGGCTCATAGTAGATGGGCAGGAAGATCATATCCGCCCCGGCGGACTGGGCGCCGGTGAGCTGGTTGTTGAAGTCGGTCTGGCTGGCCTCGGTAAAGGTGCCCTCATAGACGATGGACATGCCCCGGCTCTCCGCCTCGGCCACAAAGTTGTCCCGGATGCCCTGGGAGTAGGCGTCATCGTTGCGGTAGATGACGGCGATCTGGGGGTCCTCAAAGTGCTCGTCGATGTACTGGGCGGAGCGGGTGCCCTGGTTGGAATCGGTGAAGCACACCTGGAAGACGTTGTCGTTGCCCTCGATGACGTCGTCGCCGGAGCCGGAGGGCGTCAGGGTGAACACCCGCTCCTCATAGGCGTAGGGCACCACGGCCAGGGCGGGGCCGGTGGTGACCGTACCCAGCAGGATCTGCATTCCCTGGTCCATCAGGGCGTTATAGGCGTTGACGGCAGTCTCGGCATCGCCGGTGTCGTCCTCGCTGATCAGGCTGAACTGGACGTCGCCGCCCAGGGCGTTGATCTCGTCCACGGCGATCTGGGCCGCGTTGGCCACGTTGGTGCCATAGATGGCGTTGCCGCCGGTCAGGGGGCCGATGACGCCGATGGTAAAGGTGCCGCCGGCCGCGCCGGAGGCGTCGCCGCTGGCGTTGCCCGCGGTATCGCCGCTGGTGTTGGCGCCGCCGGCGTCATTGCCGGAAGTGCCGGCGCTGTTGTTGCCGCCGCAGGCCACGAGGGCCAGGGCCATGGTCAGCGCCAGAAGCATCGCAAGAAACTTCTTCATAACTGATTGACTCCTTTTCAAATGTGCCGTCCGGATGGGGTCCGCCGCCGAAGCGGCAGCCAGGGCGCCGGAATGCGCAAAAGCGGCGCCGCTCGGTTCCGCGCCGCTCTTGCCTTCCCCAAGGCCCATCCCTCCCGAATGGTAGGTCTATGATAAAACCTAATCTATAAAAAGTCAACCGTCATTCTGTACACAATTTGTTCACAGGTAAGCCCCGGACTTTATCGCCATTTCACACATATTTTTCTGAATTTTTTTGCAATCTTGCCAAATACTGCCGACCTTCCTCTTCTCCTCTCCCTTTTCCGCGCCGAAGTAAACATGAAATTTCCTCATATCTATGAGCCAATTCTTAATGGGGGCTGGAGCGCCCCCCGCTCCTTTGCCGCGGCAAATTAAGGTTGACATCTGTAGAACTATATGGTATCCTGATAAAGAAGAGGCGGCCGGACCGCCTCAAGAAGAAAAACGATCAGGCGGCGCTCATGCGCCGGGAAAGGAGGCGGAGATGTCCCACAAGCAGATCTCTCTATCCGCCGGGGAGTGGCAGATCATGGAGCGGCTGTGGGAGAAGCAGCCCATGACCCTGATGGAGCTGGTCCGGGCCCTGGCCCCGGAGACCGGCTGGAGCAAGTCCACCATTGTCACCATGGTCACCCGGCTGGAGGCCAAGGGGGCGGTGACCTACGCCGAGGGGGGCCGGGCACGGCTCTACTCCCCCACCATCACCCGGGAGGCCGCGGCCCTGCGGGAGACAGAGTCCCTGCTCAAGCGGGTGTACCGGGGCAGCGTGGGGATGCTGGTCAGCACCCTGGCCCAGGGCGGCGACCTGACGGAAGACGACATCGCGGAGCTGACAGCGATCCTGGAGAAGGCGAAGGAGGGATAAGGTATGATCGAGGTGCTCCTGACCTCGTCGGTACTGATCCTGGCGCTGGTCCTGCTGCGGCGGGGCCTCCGGGGGCGGATCGACCCCCGGCTTCAATACGCCCTGTGGCTGCTGGTGGTCCTGCGGCTGCTGATCCCCGGCTCCCTCTTCCCCGCCCCGCTGACGGTGTCGGGGGCCCTGTCCGACTGGGAGGCGTCCCTGGCGGCGGATGACACGGTCCCGGCCTCCGCGGCGGATGCCCCAGCCCAAAGTCCGGCGGCAGGCGCCTCCTCCCAGCCCACCGGAGCGGATGTGACAGCCCTCCCGGTACTGGGGCCCCTGTACGACGTCTACACCGAAGAAAAGGACTTCCCCCTGGGGACCTCCCCGGACCAGTGGCTCCAGGAGGCCCCCGGCGAGGATTACACCGTCAACGGCGTGGAGGTGGATCTGGAGCAGGGGAAGCAGACCGTCACCTACAGCCAGTACGACAGCGTCTGGTCCATGCCCTTCTGGCGCTGGCCCCTGTACGCCGGGACAGCCCTGGTGGGGACGATCCTGCTCCTGTCCAACCTGAAATTTTACCTCTCCCTGCGGAAGCGGCGGCGGCGCATCCCCCCATCGGAGCTGCCCACCGCCTGCGGGGCCCGGGTGTACCTGGCGGAGGGGCTCGCCTCCCCCTGCCTGGTGGGGCTGCTCCGCCCGGCCATCTACCTCAATGAGGCGGCCCTGGCCCCCGGGCGGCTGGAGCACATCCTGGTCCACGAGGAGACCCACCGCCGCCACGGCGACCAGCTGTGGGGGCTGGCCCGGGGCGTGTGCCTGGCCCTGTACTGGTACGACCCACTGGTGTGGTGGGCGGCGGTGCTCAGCCGCCGGGACTGCGAGCTGGCCTGCGACCACAGCGCCATCCGGCGGCTGGGGGAGGACCGGCGGCTGGACTACGGCCAGACCCTGGTGTCCATGATCGTCCCCGGCAGGCCTCTGACGGGGCTGCTGCGGACGGCCACCACCATGAGCGAGGGGAAACGGACCATGAAGGAGCGGATCGCCCTTATCGTCCACCGGCCCCGGATGCTGAAGGTCACCCTGGCGGCGGTGGCGGTGATCGTGGCCGCCGTGGTGGTGCTGACCTTCGGCGGCAGCTGGGAGGACGCTCAGGCGGAGGCCGGCGCCGTCGAAGATCCGGCGGAAACCGGCGGCGCCCAGCCCGCTCCCGGCATCGCCGAGGCGGAGGCTCCCGCCTTCTATCAGGAGGCCCGGACCGCCTGGGACTGGTTTGAAACCGGCTCTCTCCCCACCACGGAGGAAGTCCTGGAGACGGCAGGCAGCAGCTACCTCCGGGTGGAGGGCTTCAACTCCCTGGCGGAGCTGGAGGACTACCTGCTGACCCTGTTCACCCCGGAGCTGACGAGCCACCTCCTCACCAACTATCAGCCCTTCCAGGAGACAACGGGCGGGCTGTTTGTCCTGCCCGGTGGGCGGGGAACCAGCATCTACGCCGGGGAGGAGGATGTCCAGGCCTTTATCTATACCGAGGCGGAGGCGGAGCGGTACGGCTGCGACGGCCACGTCACGGCCTCCACGGAAGTCCTGGGCGAGGACCTGTCCACGGTGCTGTACAATAAGCGCCACGACTGGTCCTTCGCCTGGAATGGAGAGAACTACGTATTCACCTCCTTCGGTCCTTGGGACGACGGAGACCCCCAGGTCTACTACAACGCCCAGGAGATCATGGCCCGTATCCAGCAGGGGGATGATCCCTCCATCTGGCTGCCCCTGCTGGAAAATATGGACTGGGGAGCCATGGCCCAGGCCGGCGGCGAGGACTATGACCTCTGCGCCGAAGCGCAGGGGGCCCTGTACAATTATATCACCGACCACGGGGAGACTCTGACGGAGGACGAGTACCGGTACATTCTCTCCGCCTCCGAGGGCCTGGACGGCGCCTACGCCGAGGGATATCAATATGATGTATGGCGGCTGTACCTGGCCCAGCCGCCACAGTTTGCCCAGGTGGTGGAGGAGTTGACGGCGGAACACCAGGCCCGGATTGTGGACTTCTTCCGCTACGAGGAGGCGAACCATCGGGACAGCGAGGACTACGAGCCCATGACAGCGGAGGAGGCCCTGGAGTTCCTGCAAATCAGCTCAGTTGTCCACTCCACCATCTCCAACATTCCCATTCTCTCCTCTACCACCTATGACCACCCCAGCGGCATGTTCTCCCTGTCCCTGCCGGAGGAGTGGGTGGGCAATGTGTCCTACGTTGAGATGGAGGATAGTGCAGCCTTCTACACGGAGGCGGATTTCGAGCTGCTGATCAGCATCCATCCCCAGCCGACCTCCTGGGTGGAGGCCAACCTCTCAGAAAACATAATCTCCCTGAGCAGCTTTGACACCAACGGCGTACCACACCAGTACATTCTGGAGTACAGCCTTTCTGATGCAGCAACTCGGCAGGATGAGGAGCTGTTCCAATCCCTTCTGGCCCAGGTGGACCAGATCGGCTTCCGGTCCTCCGTCACCCCCGAACTCATCGACCAACTGGTCCACGACAGCTACGAGAGCGACATGGCCGCGGCCATCGCCTACCTGCCCTACCTGTCCTGGTCCAGCTACCGGGACACCTACGGCGAGAGCGACATGTTTTCTCTGCTCTCGGCTCTCCGAGAATA
>DVGP01000036.1 GCA_018712665.1 Candidatus Pelethomonas intestinigallinarum
GCTGCTCCCGGGTGATCTCGTGGACTTTCTGTCGGGGAGAGATTCCCGTGAGGTCCACGAAGGGCTCGATGAGCTTTCGGGGCAAAAGCTCATCGAAGGCGTTGATAAAATCGCTGTTGGCCCGCTTGGCAAAGTCCGACAGGAGCCGGCGGTCCAGGGTCTGCTCGTCCAGGGCCGGCTTTAAGTCGATCTCCAGCCGGTACCGGGCGGCGCCGAACCGCCGCATATGGGCGGAGGCGGACAGGATCAGGGGACCGCTGACGCCGAAGTGGGTGAAAAGCAGTTCCCCGAAGTCGCTGCAGATCTTCTTATCATTCTCATAGACCCGGAGCCCGGCGTTGCGGAGGCTCAGTCCCTGGAGACGATGACACAGGTCCCCGGCGGCGCAAAGGGGCACCAGGGAGCCTCGGGGCTCCACAACGGTGTGACCCGCGGCCTGGGCGAAGCGGTAGCCGTCGCCGGTGGAGCCGGTCAAGGGGTAGCTTACCCCGCCGGTGGCCACCACCACCCGGTCCGCCAGATAGGTGTCCCGCTCCCCCGCCACGCCCTGGAGGGCGCCATCTCGGATCAGCAGCTCCGCCGCCTTATCCCGGATGATGGAGACCCCCAAACGGCGCAGCTCCTTCTCCAAAGCACCGCTGATGTCGAAGGCCCGGTCAGACACCGGGAACACCCGGTTGCCCCGCTCCGTCTTCAAAGGTACGCCCAGGCCCTCAAAAAACGCCATCACATCAGCGGGAGGAAACTGTGTGAAAGCACTGTAAAGGAATTTTCCATTACGAGGTGTGTCCTGCAGGAGTTCCTCCACCCCGCAGTTGTTGGTCACGTTACACCGGCCCTTTCCGGTGATATTCAGCTTCCTCCCCAGCCGCTCCATGCCCTCCAGCAGGCATACACGGGCGCCCGCCCCGGCGGCGGCGATGGCGGCCATCATGCCGGCGGGGCCGCCCCCCACCACGATCACGTCAGCTCTCATCGCTTCGACCAAAGACGCCGTACTCGTCCCAGATGTTCTCCAGCCGGTCGAAGATCTGGGCGATGTCCGCGTTCTTCCGGTGGCCCGCCGCCACGATCAGGGCGTTCAGAAGACTGAAGGGAGCCACCAGGGAGTCCACGAAGGAGATCATGTCGCTGCGGGCCATCAGGGCCACTGAGGACAGGGGATACAGAGGCGAGAGCTCGCTGTCGGTGATGGACACCACATCCGCCCCCCGGTCGTGGGCATAGCGCACCCCTTTGACGGTGGACTGGGAGTACCTCGGGAAGGAGATCCCCACCAGCACGTCTCCAGGGCCGATTCGCAGGATGCTCTCCAGAATGTCCCCGGCGCTGTTGGTGGTGACCAGCGTCACATTTTCAAAGATCAGATGGAGGTAGAAGTGCAGGTAGCCCGCCAGGAAGGAGCTGGAGCGGACCCCCAGGATGTAGATGTGCCGGGCGGACATGAGCTTGTCCACCACCGTCTCAAAGGCGGAGCGGTCGATCCCCTCGATGGCCTGGCGGATGGTGTCCATGTCCCGGTGGAGGACGGAGGCCACCACGTCGGCGCTGAACAGGGTGTCATTGGACGCTTGAATCCGCTGGATGGAGGTGAGCTTGCTGCGGACGATCTCCTGGAGGGCCCGCTGCATGGCGGGGTAACCGTCGTAGCCCAGCTGGGAGGCAAAGCGCACCACGGTGGACTCGCTGACTCCCACCAGCTTCCCCAGCTTGCTGGCGGTCATAAAGGCCGCCTTGTCGTAGTCGGACAGGATATAGGCGGCAATCCGCTTCTGCCCCTTGGACAGCTCCGGTGTGCTCGCCTGAATGGTATGTAGCACGTCCTTTGTCATAGTCAGCTCCTCTCCTGCAGGGAAATCACGGTATAGTACTTCATGCTCTTTGACGGACATTTTGTCGCGTTCTCGCGGAGCAAAACGCGGACAGGCTATCCCCGGAGCGACATGACCTCCACCGCAGTCAAAGGCCGCCAAGCCCCCGGGGCCAGATCCCCCAGGGTCAGCGCCCCCTCCCGCACACGCCGCAGGCGGCGGACCGTCAGTCCCGCCAAGGCGCACATCCGCCGGACTTGGCGGTTCAGGCCCTGGTGGATGGTAACAGAGATTACCCAGTTTTCCCGACCCCGGCGCAGAATCCGAACCTGTGCCGGGACAATGGGAGATCCGTCCTCCAGCTCGCGAAGGGCCGCCAGACGCTCATCACAGCCATCCAGGTCACCGTTCACTGTCACATAATACTCCTTTTCCAGTTCATGGCTGGGGTGGGACAGCCGGTAAGCCAGATCCCCGTCGTTGGTCATCAGAAGCAGCCCCTCGGAGTTCATGTCCAGCCGACCCACCGGGTAGACCCGCTGGCCGCAGTCCGCCACCAGCGCCGCCACTGTGGGTCTGCCCCGCTCATCGGAGAGGGTTGTCACATAGCCCCGGGGCTTGTTGAGCATGAGGCAGATTCTTTCCGGGGCCGCCTGGAGGGGCTTCCCATCCACCTCCACCCGGTCCCGTGCCGGGTCCGCCCGGTCCCCCAAGGAGGCGACGGCGCCATTCACCGTCACACGGCCGGCCCGGAGGTACTCCTCCGCCTGCCGGCGGGAGCACAGGCCGTGCTGGGATAGAATTTTCTGGATGCGCTCCTCCATGGCCCTCTCCCCCCAAAAATAAAAAACAAAAGAAATCACTGTAGGATCGTCAGGAGAACAGCCTTTCCCAGAAGCCGGTCCCCTCCGCCCACTCTCCGTCCATAGCCGAGGGCTCGGCGGCGATCAGGTCCACGGAGGCCACCGCCTCCCCGTCCAGACGGACCACCGCCTCCCCCACCACCTCGCCGGGCACCAAGGGGGCGGCAACCGACACCGGGACGCAGGCCTCCACCGTCAGGCGCTCCCCGTCGGCGACGGGGTATCGCAGATCCTCCTTGGCCGCAAGCGTCACGGTCTTGCTTGTCCCGCCCCGAACCAGGACAGAGGCAAGAACCTGCCCGGCGGAGACCGCCGTCTCCATATGATAGCTGGCAAAGCCGAAATCCAGCAGCGCCATGTGGTCGTTCCAGTCGTCACCGTCGTGGAGGGTCACGCAGATCAGGGTCATACCCTCCCGCTGGGCGGCAGAGACCAGGGTGCGGCCCGCCGCCTGGGTGTAGCCGGTCTTGACCCCGAGACAGCCGTCATAGAGCCGCAGAAGTTTGTTATGATTGGTCAGATACCGCTCCCCGATGGTGATGGAGGCGGTAGAGACGATCCGGCGGAACACCTGGTTCTCCAGAGCATAGGCGGTGAGCCGGGCCATGTCGGCGGCGCTGGCGTAGTGGCCCTCGGCGTCCAGGCCGTTGGGGTTGGCGAAGTGGGAGTGGGACATTGCAAGGCGCTGGGCCATCTCGTTCATCAGCGCCACGAAGGCGTCCGCTTCCCCCGCCACGCAGTGGGCCACCGCCAGGGCGGCGTCGTTTCCGCTGGAGAGCATCAGCCCGTAGAGCAGCTCCTCCAGGGTCAGAACATCCCCCGGGGCCAGGTACATAGAGGAGCCCTCCGCCATGTCGTCCCAGGTGACGGTATACTCTGCGCGCAGGTCGCCGTGCTCAATGGCCACCACAGCGGTCATAATCTTGGTGATGCTGGCGATGAGCCGCTCCTCATCGGCGTTCTGGGCGTAAAGCACCCGGCCGCTCTCCTGCTCGATGAGCACGGCAGAGGCGGCGGAGGTGCTGATAGCAAAGGCATTGCAAGTAAAAACACTTGCTGCTAGTATGCCGCATAAAATCTGCCGCGCCGCCTTTTTTCCCATAGTCCCGCCTCCTCCGCTGGATAGAGGCAGTATGCCCGGAGACGGCGGATCTCACTCCGGTGGTATTTGGAAGACGGTTAATGCATGTCATTCCGGGAAATTCATTCTCACCGCTCTTTGAAGCGCATGGCTCCGGGTCAGAGGGTCTCCGGGTCCACGACCTCCTCCTCAGTCGGTTTTTTCCCAATCAGATCGCGGACCTTGTCCACCAGATCCGGTACCATCTCCACAATGCGGTCAACGGTGGTCACGGCGGGAGCCGCCACGGGCATCACCCGCACGAACCCATCCTTCACAATAAGGAAGGCCACCGGGTCGATCTTCACGCCGGAGCCGATGCCGCCGCCCAGGTTGTCCTCCGCGGCGGCATCCTTCTTGTTGCCGAACACGGCGCCGCCCCCGCCGAAGCCCACGCTCACCCGGGAAATAGGGATCAGCGTCACGCCGTCAGGGGTACTGATGGGCTGGCCCACAATGGTGTTGGTATCCGCCATCTCTCGGGCCTTGGCCATGCACTCCTGTATCAGCTCGCTGAGGGGATTCTTCTTATCCATGTCCACGTTCTCCTTTCCGCGGCCGCCTGATCAGGCGACGCCGGCCTCTCCGGCCGTCTTCGGTTCCGTCTTTTTCTTGTTTTGGGGCTTATCCGACAGCTTCCGCAAGTTGATGAACCACCTCATGAGGCTGCCGCCGGCGCACAGGCCGATCACCAGCAGGTCCCACAGACGGAGAGAGATACCCACATCCGCGATCAGGTCCATCTCCTCCCCCTGGAAGTCCGGGAACAGGCGGATATCCTGCTCCCGAATGTGGATCACACGGTGGAGCAGGGGCAGCCCCGCCTCCAGGGCCGCCGTCAGGCGGCCATAGAGGACCGCCGTGTCCGCCGGGTCTGTTCCCGCTACCAGCACATAGACCTTCAGCGGGGCGATTCGGACCCGCCGCCCCACCCGCCTCAGGGCGCGGCCCAGAATGGGCGGCAGCGTCTCCAGCGTATAGACGAGCTGATCCCGGTTGATGGAGAAGCGTTTCTTTCCCTTCTCCCCCGCCGCTTTCGGCTCTGTCTCTTTTTTCTTCTTTTGCTTCTTTTCCCTTTTTTTCGTCTTCTCCTCTTCCAGCGGCCCGCTCTCCCCGGGCGGGTAGAGCGGGAGCCGGGCCGGTCCGAACCGGACGGCGACGCAGGCGTCCCCCCGGTCCCAGCTCACCCGGAGACGGATGGGGAGAAACAGCAGCAGGAGGACCAGCGCCAGGAGCGCCAGGGCGATCCCCAATAAGATCCTTCCCAGCAGAGCCATCTCCCCCTCTCTCCCCTGCCCTACAGTTGGGTGTTCTCGTTTTCCTCCACGTTCTCCGCCGGGCTGACAGCGTCCACCAGCGTCCCGTCGTCCCCCAGCTGCAGCTGGCCCTCGGACTCCATACCCGGCAGGCTCGGCAGATCTTCCAGAGAAGTCAGATGGAAGGAGCGGAGAAAATTCTTAGTAGTCCGGTAGAGCCGGGGACGCCCCGGCACCTGAAGACGGCCGCACTCCTCAATGAGCTTGCGCTCCACCAGAAGCCCCACAGTATAAGAGCTGTCCACTCCACGGATCTGGTCCACGTAGGCCCGGGTGGTGGGCTGGTAGTAGGCGATGATGGCCAGAACCTCCAGAGCCGGCTGGGACAGCTTGGCGGTCTTGCGGATCTCAAAGGCCCGGCGGATCATATCGGCGTACTCCGGGGCGGAGCAGAGCTGGTAGCTGTCCTCCATGCGGACCAGCCGAATGCCCCGGCGCTCAAAGGCGTAGTAGTCCCCCAGCCGCTGGAGGATCTGCTGGACGGAGAGCTTGTCCAGATCCAGAGCCAGACAGATGCGGTCAATGTGTATGGGCTCGCCGGCGGCAAAGAGAATGCCCTCCACCGCGGCGTCCAGTTCCTTGATATCCAGTGTCATGGTCTAACCTCACAGGGAAAGGGTGTCGCCGCCCTCCCCGGTGGGGGTGACGGTGCAGTCGGAGGCGCTGCCGGCCAGGCGAATCATCCGCTTCCTGCACAGCTCCAGCACCGCCAGGAAGGTGGCCACCACCTCGCTGCGGCTGCGACTGCCCTTGAAGAGGAGGCGAAAGCTGGTGATGCCCAGGCGCTTCAAGCGTTCCAGGATCTCTCCGGCCTTGCTGGCCACGGGGTAGGGCTCCTGGCGGACCAGGGGCTCGAAGCTGGTCATGGGCGGCGGCGCCCGGCGCCGGCTTCGCTCTATGATCTCCCCCATGGCAGCCGCCAGGTCCTCCGGCGGGTGGTCGTATTCGAAGACCTTCCCCCGTTTCATGGTCTCAGGGTTTCGCAGAAAGACGCTGCGGCCAAACTCCCCCATGGTCCCCAGTTGGGCGGTGACAGCCTTAATCTTCGTGTAGTTCTCGCTGCTGCGCCGCTCCTCCAGGGACTTGATGAGCAGGTCCATCTCGCTCTGGGCCTCCTCGTCCTCGATGGACAGAAGCATCCGGGTTTTGATGAACATGAGCTGGGCGGCCATGGTGATGAACTCGCTGGCCACCTCCAGGTCCATCCGCTGCCGCCGCTCCAGGTACTCCAGATACTGGTCCAGGATCAGGGAAATCGGAATGTCCGCAATCTCTATCTTATTTTTCGCCAGCAGGTAGAGGATCAGATCCAGGGGCCCCTCGAAGTCCTCCATTCCCTCCCGGCTGTGCACCACGCTCTGCAGCTTGTAGACAGGGCTGTCCATCCAGTCACCTCAATATCAGAAAAATAGCCCCGCCATCCGCTGGTACACCACCCCAATAGCGTTGGAGAGATAGCTGCCGCCCAGGTCCAGCCACACGATGACCAGCAGAAGCAGCATGCCGAATCGCTCATAGCGCATGAGGGTGTAGTAGGCCCGCTCCGGCAGAAAGGAGAAAAGGATTTTCGACCCGTCCAGAGGCGGGATAGGCACCAGGTTGAACAGCCCCAGCCCTATACTTAAAATAGCCGTCCTCAGCAGAAAATAAAACAGCCACACCAAAAAGCCGTTCAGCGCCGCCGCGGGCAGCCCCCCGATGAGGGAGGCAAAGAACAGCGCCGCCAGGGCCAGCAAAAAATTGCTGGCCGGTCCGGCCAGGGCGGTGAGGGCCATCCCCGCCTTGGGGTTTTTGAAGTACCGCATGTCCACCGGCACGGCCTTGGCCCAGCCGAAGCCGCACAGAAACATGGACAGCAGGCCCAGCCAGTCAATGTGGTGAAGGGGATTGAAGCTCAGGCGGTGCATCCGCTTGGCCGTTGGGTCCCCCAGGGCCAGGGCCGCCAGGCCGTGGCAGGTCTCGTGGACCGTCAGGCACAGCAAAACCGCCAGCACCTGTTGGATAATATCCAACAGAGCCGACAGGTCCAAATGCTGCAGAAAATTTTGAAAGTATCCCAGCATAGCCGCTCCATCCCGGTCCCCGCAGGCAGGAGACCACCCGCCTCAGGCACCCGCCCGGGCGTACAAATCACAATTAAAATCAGTATAACAGATTTGCCATAAGATTACAAGCACCGACGCCGGAGAATTCTTCCCGGTCCGGCGGGGCCCTGAGCAAACCGAAGACTTGACGCAAATTTAAGAAAATCTTATAGATTTTCCCGCTTTCATTTTAATGGGAACCGCGCTACAATACCCTCAGTGAAAGCACGCCGGATACATACCGAGAGGAGAACATCTGACCATGGGCAACAGGGGCAGACGCCTGACCGAGAGAGAAAAACGATGGATCGTCGGCCTGGGACTGGGGCTTTTTCTGGTTTTGTTCGTCCTGGTGGCCTGGTACGCCGGCCGGCCTCTGGTGGCGTTTGCCTCGGAGCCGGAGCGGTTTCAGCAGTGGGTGGACAGCCAGGGGCTTCTGGCGCCTGTCCTGTTTATGGGGATGGTGATTCTCCAGGTGGTGGTGGCCGTCATTCCGGGGGAGCCGCTGGAAATTGCCGCGGGCTACGCCTTTGGCGCCCTGGAAGGGACCGTTCTATGTGTGCTGGGCACCCTGATCGGCGGCGTACTGGTGTTCCTGCTGGTGCGCCGGTTCGGAGCTCAAGCGGTAGAGGTTTTCTTCGACCTGGAGAAGTTCCGTTCCCTCCGCTTTTTTCAGGACCGGCGGCGGCTGACCTTCTGGGTCTTTCTGGTCTTCTTCCTGCCCGGCACGCCCAAGGATGTACTCTGCTACTTCGTGGGCCTGACGGACATGCGGCTGCGGACCTGGATCCTTGTCAGCGCTGTGGCCCGCATCCCCTCCATCATCACCTCCACCGTGGGCGGCAGCGCCCTGGGGATGGGTGAGTACGCTTTCGCTGCCATCGCCTTCCTAGCCGCCCTGGCCATCAGCGGCCTTGGACTTCTGGCATACCGGGCCATCTGCCGGTTCCACGAAAGGAGAGAATCATGACTGCTCTGATCTTTCTTCAGCATGTCAACCGCGTGCTGGGCATCCTGTTTATGGTTTGCTACTTCTATCAGTTCCTCTATATTCCCGTGGCCCTGGCCATCCGCCGGAAGAAAAACCCGCCGGCGAAGAAGCTCCACCGATACGCTGTGCTCATCTCCGCCCGGAACGAGGAGGCGGTCATCGGCCAGCTCCTGGACTCCATCGCCCGGCAGGACTACCCCGCGGACCTTGTGACCACCTTCGTGGTGGCGGACAACTGCACCGACAGCACCGCCCAGGTGGCTCGGGACGCCGGGGCCGTGGTCTTCGAGCGGTTCAACAAGCTCCAGGTGGGCAAGGGCTACGCCCTGGATTTCCTGCTGGACCAGATCAAGGAGCAGTATGGGGCCGAGTGGTTTGACGGCTACTTCGTCTTTGACGCCGACAACCTCCTCCAGCGGGACTACATCACCCGGATGAACGAGGTCTTCGACCAGGGCTGCGCCATCGTCACCAGCTACCGCAACTCCAAAAACTACGGTGACAACTGGATCTCCGCGGGCTACGCCCTGTGGTTTCTCCGGGACGCTGCCTTCCTCAACGCGCCCCGTGCCCAGCTGGGCATCAGCTGCGTGGTGGCGGGCACCGGCTTCCTCTTCAGCGGGGAGATCATGCGCCGCTGCGGCGGCTGGCCCTTCCACACCCTTACAGAGGACACGGAGTTCACCGTCCATAACATCCTTCAGGGGGAGAAGATCGGCTACTGCGGCGCGGCGGAGATCTTCGACGAGCAGCCCACCCGCCTCAGCCAGTCCTGGCGGCAGCGGCTGCGCTGGGCCAAGGGCTATCTTCAGGTCCTGCGGAAGGACGGCGGGCGGCTGGCCGCCGGCATCTTCTCCAAAAACGGCCCCTCCTGCTTCGACATGCTCATGTCCATCCTCCCCGCCATGGTGCTGACCTTCTGCAGCGTTCTGTTCGGCTCCGCCGCCACAGTGCTGCAGCTGATCCTCGGCAAGAACATCCTGCCGATCCTGGTGGCCTTCGCCGCTTCTTTTGCCGTGCCCTATCTGCTGCTCCTGCTGGTGGGGATCATCACCACCGCAACGCAGTGGCACAGCATCCGGGCCACCGCCTTCAAGAAGGTCCTCTACACCTTCACCTTCCCCCTGTTCATGCTCACTTACATCCCCATCTCCATCGCCGCTATCTTCTCCCCCAAGGTGGAGTGGAAGCCCATCGAGCACAAGGTCGCGGTATCCATTTCGGAAATGAAATAAGCTTTTCAAGCCATCCGGCCCCGCGCCTGCGGGGCCGGATGGTCTGTGTCAGGCAAAAATTCCCGCCATGTCAGCTCTGGTTGCCCCTTTGCAAGCTGGAGGCGGTGGACGTTTTCCGTCCCGCCCGCTATACTGGGGCCATCTCAAGCAAGGAGGAAAACAAGTCATGACCTTTGGTGAAAAATTGCAGGCGCTGCGCCGGGAGCGGGGCTGGAGCCAGGAGGACCTGGCGTCGGAGATCCCCATCTCCCGCCAGGCCGTCAGCAAGTGGGAGTCCAGCGCCGCGGTGCCGGACACGGAAAACGTGCTGCGGCTGAGCGACATCTTCGGGGTGTCCACAGACTATCTGCTGCGGGAGGAGCTGACCGGCGACGGCGACCTGCCGGCGGTCAAGCGCCGGGAGGCGGAGCTGCGGGAGGAAAAGGACCGGACCGTGGCCATGATCGTGCTGGTCGCTGTCCTGGCTCTGGCCTTCTTCTGGCAGGTCTTCGGCTCCCTGGTCTACCAGAACCATCTGATCGTCCTGCTGGGCATGACGGCCCATATCGTTACTATCGTGGTATTTGAAGCCATGTATCAGAGGCACAGGGGGACCGATGGAGCAAAGCAGTGGCGGCGGCAGTTTTACCAGATCAGCGTGTGGCTGGTGTCTCTCTTTCCCCTGTCGGCGCTGACCCGGGTGTTTTGGGCGCTGTACCCCTGGTCCCACAGCGCCATGGCGGAGTGGCTCTCCCCCTTTTTTCTGTATCTGCCACTGTGTCTTGCAGTCACCATGTGGCTTGGAAAAAAGAGGCTGTGATCCGCTCTGATGGCTTGAGCGGCGGGCAGCTGGCAAAAGTAAAAACAAAGCGAGGAGGCCGGACGCAACGCGCCCAGCCTCCTCGCTTCTCATAATGCTGGAAAATTTTATGCCAGATAGAGGTCCAGAAGGTTGATGAGTGTAGAAGCAGTCAAATAGGTCACACCTCCGTCGTTCACGCAGGTCCCCACCACTTCGTAGGACACGCCTTCAGCGTTTACAGCGGTGATCGCGCCGCCGGGCTTGGCGGTAAAGACCGTCTGAGCGGTCTCTCCCTCCTCAGCGGCATAGGAGACCACAGCCCCCAGCTCACGGTCCCAGTTGACCTCCAGGCCAAGGACCTCCGCCACAGCGCGGATGGGCAGCAGGACAGTTCCGTCCTCGCTGGTCTGAGCGGCCTGGTCCACCGCCTGCCCATTGACGGAAACCGCGCCCTCGCTGGTATAGGACAGATAGCCCTTGTACTCATAGGGGAACACCAGAACCCGCTCGGCTTTGCCCTCGCTGTCGGACCAGACCAGGATCCGGGTCCCGGGGATCAGGTCCGCCAAGGTCACGATATTCTTCGTCAGGTAGGGCTTCAGCTCCGCCTCCGACGTCACGGTGAGGGTGGTGCCGCCGGCGGCGGTCAGCTCCACAGCCGTGGGCATCTGCGTCTCCTCGCCGGCGGCGGTGACCTCCGCTGCCTTGATCTCATAGTACATCGGCACTCCGTAGTCCTCGGGGATGTTCCCCAGGATCAGGTACGCGGTGGCGTGGGGCGGGATGCTCAGGGTCATGGCGGGCCCGACCCAGGCGTAGACCGTGTCCCCGTCCTTCAGGTCCTGGATGTCCATGGGATCGCCTGTGACGGCGTCCAGGCAGATGATGGACTCCCCGTGGAGGACTACCTCGCTGTAAGCCGCGCCCTCCTGGGAATTTGTCACCAGCAGTCCGCCGTCATCCATGTGGGTAAGAGTCCCCCAGATCATGACAGGCCCCAGGGAGCCGGCAGTCTCCTCGCTCTCCCCGGCAGCGTAGGCAGGCACACCCAGGAAAGCGGCGCAGAGGATCAGGGCAAGGATCCTCGGCAGAATCTTTTTCATAAAAAGCCTCCTGTTTTTCTCATATTGAAGTAGGATGCCCCCGCGGGTCCCGCATAATGCGCGATCGCAGGTCCGGCGAAGGAGTAGGGACCGGCATGTCCGCCTCCGCCATCTGCCTTTATGACGTGACCAGCCGGGAAAAAGTTCCCACCCGGCAAAAAATTTCCAACGATCTGTCAGGAAAAAGCATAGCAGATATGTCATGTGCCGTCTCCAGCGGCAAGGTTTGAATCTTCAGCGTTTGCCGAGTATCGCCGCGCGCCCATGGCGCGTGAAGCTTCATCCTCCGTACGCGGCGGTGAAGGTGTCGGCCATATCCTGAGCGCCCTCCGGGTAAACAAACATACCCACATAGTTCCCCTCGGCGACAATGACGGCGTTGGCCCAGGTCTCGCAGGAGGCGGGATACCAGGCGCCGCCGTCGGCCTGGGTCTGGGCTCGGGCCGCCAGGATGGATTTTACCGTCTCCACGTCGGCGCTGTCGGTGACGTGGACCAGAGCCACGGCGCTGTTTGCCATGGTCATGGCGGTCTCCTGGATCAGGATCTCCTCCACGGCGATGTCGGAGAGACCGGGGTAGTAGTTGTCCAGCAGCTCCCCCTCGTAGGCTGTCATCATCCCCAGGCCATCGTAGTTCTCCTGGAGACCGGCGTAGAAGTCGGCCAAACTCTGGGCGGCAGTTTCCCCACTGTCCTCCGTACCGCCGGTCTCGCTCTCCGCCGGAGCCTCCTCCGAGGTCTCCTGCCAGCTGCAGCGGATGATGCAGTTAAAGGAGAATGTCTCCCCGCCCTCCGTCAGGGTCATGGTGACGGTGGTGGTGCCGGGGGCCACGGCGGTGACGGTGCCGTCCTCTCCCACCGCGGCAATGGTCTCGTCAGCGGTGGTGTAGGCCACGGCGGTGACATTCTCTGTGTCTCCGGTGGGGACCAGACGGAAGCTGCTGCCGGCGGCGGAGAAGGTCACGTCGCTGTGGCTGGCGCCTACGCCCTCCGCCTCAGGGGCATCAGCGTCCCCAGAGGCCTCGGTATCCTCCCCGTCGCCGGTCTCCTGGCCGGCGCCATCCTCGGGGGCGGGCTCCTCATTTTCGGGAGTCTCCGGCTCCTCCGCCGGGGAATTGGCCTGATCCTCCTCCGGAGTCCGGTCCGCCTCGTTGTCGGCGGCATCGTTGGCAGCGTTGGTATTGTCTGTCTGGTTCCCGCTCCCGTTGTTTCCGCTCCCGCCGCAGGCGGCCAGGGAGAGAGCTATGGTTAAGGCAAGTAAAAGGGCAAGCAGTTTTTTCATTGTATGTACCTCCAATTGTATGTCTTTCCATATGTACCCGGCCCGTCACTGGGCCAGGAAAACAGCGTCGGCATCCTTGATGAAGTTCTCAACACTGTAGCAGACAAAGATGGCGTCGGCCCCCATGTCCTCGGCGTACTGGGCCACGCTGGTCCGATAGTACCGCAGGTCCAGCAGATGGACCTCGGCGTAGGTCTGGCTCAGGAAGGGAGCCAGGCTGTCGCTGTAGCTGTCCCGGACCACCAAAAGCTTCTGGTCCGTGGCGGCGTCGGGGTTGCGGACGATATAGAGGGGGTTGTTGCCCCCCAGGAAGGAGGAGTACTTGTCCTTCTCCCCCAGGAAGCTGTCTACGTAGAGGCCGCCCATCTCCCCGGTGTAGCCGTTCTCCACGGTGACGCCCTCCCCGGAGACATAGCGGTCCATGGCGTCCGGCCGAAGCCAGTGGACGCCGGAGGTGGAGTAGAGGGTGCCGTTGAAGTCCTCAGACACTGTCACCTTCTCCCCCAGGGGCTGGGCCTCCAGGCCCATGGCCTCCGTCAGGGCGGCATAGCCGTAGTAAGCCCCCAGACTGGTCCAGTGGTGGTCCGTGCGGTAGAAGATATCCTCCCCGGCGTGGGCCTGGAAGGCCCCGGCGATATCCACCCACAGGGCCCCGGTGTCCTTGGCCTCCTCCAGGTAGGCCAGCTGGTCAAAAGCCGGCGCGCCCTGGGGCAGCTTGTCCCTCCAGATCTCCTCGGCGGTGGGGATCAGCCCCAGGTATACCGGCAGGTCCGTCTTCTCCACCAGGCGGCGAAGGTAGTCCAGGTTCTGCTGGGCCCGGCTGGTGTCGGTGATGTGGGAGATCAGGGTGTCGCCGCAGAGGTAGACGTTGTTGAACTCCCGGTGGCCCAGCAGGTACTCATACCGGGTCTTCAGCCCCATCCAGCCGTCCCGCAGGGGGAACTGGTCCGCCAGGTACTCCTCCAAATCGGAGGTGAAGGTCCCGTCCACCAGGCTCTCCCAGGAGAGCACCGGGGACTGGCTCAGATTCCGGTTCTCCACCGGGGAGAAGGTCCGGTCCGGCAGGAGCAGGTGCAGGATGCCGAAGCCCCCGATAAACAGGCAGAAGATGGCCGCCGTCAGGCGTTGGGTCAGTTTTGTCACAGGCGTTCACCTCCTTAGAATCTGAAGTACAGGAAGGGGTTGTAGCTGGCATCCACCAGGGAGGCGGTGCAAAGCACCAGCCCCGCCAGGGTTAAAACGGGCAGCAGCACCCCGTGGGCCCTCTCCCCCGCCCGGTCCCACAGGCGCTTCCCCAGAGGGGTAGCGGCCACAGCCAGGATCAGGAGCATGGGCAGGTAGCTCATCAGGTAGTAGCCGTCGGCGGCGGAGGCCAGAGGCGCGCCGCCGAAGCAGGCGGAGAGGTACGCCCCCAGCCGCCCCATATCCTCCACGGCAAAGAGGGCCCAGCCGATGAGGACCACAAAGAGGGCGTAGACGTGCTGGAGGGCCCTGGGCAGCTTCTCCAGCCATTTCCCCAGAAACAGCCGCTCCGCCAGCATGAACAGAGCGTAGTACAGGCCCCAGAGCAGGAAGTTCCACCCGGCCCCGTGCCACAGTCCGGTGAGAAGCCAGACGATGAGGATGTTCCGCACCCACTTCCACCGGGGCACCCGGTTGCCCCCCAGGGGGAAGTAGAGGTACTCCCGGAACCAGGTGGTCAGAGAGATGTGCCACCGCTTCCAGAAGTCCACCACGGACCGGGAGATATAGGGGTAGTTGAAGTTCTCGATAAACTCAAAGCCGAGCATCCGCCCCAGGCCGATGGCCATGTCGCTGTAGCCGGAGAAGTCGAAGTAGATCTGGAAGGCGTAGGCCGCGAGGCCCAGCCAGGCCCCCGCCACCGTCAAAGACTGGCTGGCCAGGGCCTGGTCCCACAGCTCCCCGATGGCGTTGGCCAGCAGGACCTTCTTGGCAAGGCCCACAGTGAACCGGCGGACGCCGGAGACGAACTTCTCCAGATTCTCCGTCCGGGACACCAGCTGCTCCGCCACAGTCTTGTACTGGATGATGGGACCGGCGATAAGCTGGGGGAATAAGGTGACGTAGGCCCCGAAGGTGATGACGTTCCGCTGCACCGGCGCGGACTGGCGGTAGACGTCGATGGTGTAGCTCATGGTCTGGAAGGTGTAAAAGCTGATGCCGATGGGCAGCGGAATGCCGAAGATCGGCAGGTTCAAACCTGTCAAGGAGTTTACATTGCCGGCGATGAAATCCCAGTATTTGAAGAACACCAGGATGGCCAGATTGAAAAACACCGACGAGGCCACCGCCAGCCTGGCCTTCCGGTCGTCGGATCGCCAGCGCTCCACCAGCATCCCGTGGGTGTAGTCCACGGCGGTGGAGAGGAACATGATGAGGATGTACACCGGCTCCCCCCAGCCGTAAAAGAAGAGGCTGGCCAGCAGCAGAAACAGATTCCGCAGCTTCAGGGGCGTCAGCTTGTAGATCAGCAGCACCACCGGTAAGTAAAAGAATAAAAAGGGCAGGCTGGAAAATACCATAGGCACCTCACGGGGTGTATTCATACTTTTCTTTAAAAAGAAAAGTATCAAAAGAAACTTTTACGCGAAATTTTATTTCGCTTATATTTTAGACGATCAATCAATCTTCCGCTCACCACAAACATTTCCGCGGGACGCGGCGTAATAAACCATCCCCCGCAAGGGGTGGAGGCCGAAGGGCCAGTCTGTGGGGCAGAGGCAAACATTGAGCGGCGCGGCGGCAGGCACCATCGAGGGAGTCCGGGAAGCCGCGGCGAAATAAAAGCAAGCATTTGGGGGTACCCAGGGGGCGGTGCCCCCTGGGCGCCCTTAAGTGCCCAGGATGGGTATTGCCTACTTTTCCGGCGAGGGAAAAGTAGGCCAGGGCATGGGGCTGGAAGCCCCACATAATCAAGATCAAGCGAACAGGTCGTTGAACGCCTCCACCACCTGGGCCTGATCCTCCCCAGCCACGATGAGCGCCACCACATTGCCGTTGACGATGAGCTCTGCGTTCTGCCAAGCCTCCACAGTGGCGGGATAGAACGCTCCGCTTTCGATCTGGCTGTCGATGCGGGACTGGAAGATCCCCTTCACCGCCTCCACATCGCTCTCATTGGCGCACTCCACCAGGTCGATCTCATAAGCCACGGCGGAGATCATGGCCATTTGGAACACGCTCTGCTTCAGCTCGTAGTCCTCCAGCCCCGGAAAAATGCTCTCCAGAGTGGCGGTATCCTGGGACATGTCCATCATGGCGGGGGCCTCCTCCCCCAGCCCGGCCATAAAATCCTCATAGAAGGCCTGGAGGTCCGGAGCCTGGGCGGCGTCTCCGCCGCCGCTGCCATCGCCGTTGCCGCCGCAGGCGGCCAGCGTCAGCATCAGGGTCATGGCCAGAAGGGCCGATAATAACTTTTTCATTGCAAATCTCCTTAAACAGCTCTTTGATTGCAGCCCCGCCTTGCGGGGTCCGCCTTTTAGACGGGGGTACCGCTATATTGTTCCCCATTTTTTGAAAAATTTTCTTTGGACAGATAATGACCGTGCCGCCCCTGTCGGGGCGGCACGGTCCTCGGCGTGTCAAAAATCCTCCTGGCGAAAAAGCCACGCGGCGCCGGGGGCGCTCGAGGGGGCGGAGCCCGCCTCGAGTCAAATCGTATGCCCCGCAAAGCCTGCCTCGCAAGGCGTGCGGCTCGCGCAGCGAGGACTTTCACACTGCGGAGCAGTGGGAAAGTAACGGCATTTTCAAGCTGTAAAAAAGTCCGTCAAGACTTTTTTACAGCTTGGTCAGCAGAGGTCCGGCGGTGCGGAGCATCAGCCGCTTGGTCCCCTCCTTGTCGAAGGACACCTCCACCAGGGCGTCGTTGCCCATGGGACGGACGGAGACCACCAAGCCCTCGCCGAAGGAGCGGTGGCGGACCCGGTCCCCCTTCTGAAGCTGGAGCAGCGGCGTTCCCTTGCCGGACGGCGCGGCGGTGAAACCGGCGGCGGCGCTCCGCCCCGCCTGGTTGGAACGGGAGGCGGCGCTGCCGTAGGTCCGTGGCGCGGCGGTCTCCCTCCTCTCCTGCTGGCCGAAGGTCCGGCCGGAGAAGCCGCTGCCGCCGAAGCTCGCGTCCTCCCCCCAGTCGTTCCGTGGTGTGCGGCCGTCGGCCTTCCCCTGCCAGTCCATGTTCTCCGTGGGGATTTCCTCCAGGAACCGGGAAGGCATGTTGTTGGTGGTGCGGCCGTAGAGCATCCGCTGCCGAGCAGTGGTCATTACAAGGCGCTCCCGGGCCCGGGTCATAGCCACGTAGCACAGCCGCCGCTCCTCCTCCATCTCCTCGCTGTCCCCCGCGGCCCGGCCGCCGGGGAACACCCCCTCCTCCATGCCCACCACGTACACCGTGGGGAACTCCAGCCCCTTGGCGCTGTGCATGGTCATGAGGGAGACGCAGTTGTCGCTCTCCTGGGCGTCGTCCAGGTCGGTATACAGGGCCACCGTGTCCAGGAAGCCCGCCAGGGACCGGTCCTCCGGGTCGCTGTCCAGGAAGCCCATGACGCTGGAGCGGAGCTCCTGGACGTTCTCGATCCGGCCCCGGCTCTCCATGTCCCTCTTCTCCTCCAGGGCCCGGATGTACCCGGACCGCTCGCAGACCAGATCGTAGAACTCCGGCAGCTCCATGGCATTCTCCAGGGACCGGAGGCCCTCGATCATGTCGGAGAAGGTCCGCAGCTTCCCGGCGGCGGACTTCAGCGCCGGATAGCGGTCCGCATCACGGATGATCTGGTACAGGCTCCGCCCCTCCTGGGTAGCCAGGGACTGGACCTTGTCCACCGTGGTATTGCCGATGCCCCGGGCGGGGACGTTGATGATCCGACGCAGGCGGAGGTCGTCGGCGGGGTTGTTAATGACGCAGAGGTATGCCAGCATGTCCTTCACCTCCGCCCGGTCGAAGAACTTCATGCCGCCGTAGACCCGGTAGGGCACGCCGCTGCGCTTGAGGGCCATTTCCAGGGCGTTGGACTGGGCGTTCATCCGGTAGAGGATGGCGCTGTCCCGCCAGTTGGAGCCCTTGGCGTAGGCGGCCATGATCTGCCCGGCCACAAAGCTGGCCTCGTCGCTCTCGTTGAACACCGTTTTGACCAGCACCTTCTCCCCCGCCCCGCTCTCGGTCCACAGGGTCTTCCCCTTCCGGCCGGTGTTGTTGCGGATGACGGCGTTGGCCGCGTCCAGGATGTTCTGGGTGGAGCGGTAGTTCTGCTCCAGGCGGATGGTGCGGCAGCCGGCGTACTGGCTCTCAAAGCTCAGGATGTTCTCGATGTTGGCCCCCCGGAAGCGGTAGATGGACTGGTCGTCGTCGCCCACCACGCAGATGTTCTCATAGCCCCCCGCCAGGAGCTTGGCCAGGAGGTATTGGAGGTGGTTGGTGTCCTGGTACTCGTCAATGAGGACGTAGCGGAACTTCCGCTGGTAGTAGGTCCGGACCTCCTCGTCCTTCTGCAGCAGGTGGACGGCGTGGAGGATGATGTCGTCGAAGTCCAGGGCGTTGGCCTCCCGCAGGCGTCGGGCGTAGCCGGCGTAGATCTCCGCAATCCGGGGCATCCGCCAGTCGTGGGAGCTCCGGGCCCGGTGGGAAAACTCCTCCGGGGACTGGTCCTCGTCCTTGGCGTTGGAGATGATGGACAGCACCGACCGGGGCTGGAAGTCCTTCTCGTCCAGGCTCATATCCTTGAGGATGTCCTTGATCACCCGCCGACTGTCGTCGCTGTCGTAGATGGTGAAATTGTTGGTAAAGCCCAGGTCCAGCCGCTCGATGTCCCGGCGGAGAATGCGCACGCAGGCGCTGTGGAAGGTGGCGGCCCAGATGTCGTTGGCGGCAGGGCCGCACATCCGCCCCAGCCGCTCCTTCAGCTCCCCGGCGGCCTTGTTGGTGAAGGTGATGGCGATAACCGACCAGGGAACCGCCGGGTCCACGGCGCACAGCCGCCGGGCCTCCCGCCAGTCCTCGGGGCTGGGCTCCGCAGGAAAGCCCTCCAGAAAGGCCAGGTCCTCCGCCGTGGCCCAGTCGGGGACAAAGTCTGTGTCGCTGCCCTTACCAAAGGTCAGCAGGTTGTCCACCCGGTTGATGAGGACGGTGGTCTTGCCGCTGCCGGCCCCGGCCAGGAGCAGCAGGGGCCCCTCGGTACACAGCACCGCCTCCCGCTGCCGGTCATTCAGCCGCCGGTACCGCCGGGCAATGACGGCACGGCGGGCGGCGGCGTATCGCTTTTCAAAATCCTGTATCATATGTAACCTGTCTCCTGTCGAAATGTCGCAGATT
>DVGP01000037.1 GCA_018712665.1 Candidatus Pelethomonas intestinigallinarum
TCCCGGCGTAGTTCTCCGCGTAGTGGAAGTGCCAGGGGCCGTTGAGGCTCAGCCTCGCCGGCGTCCCGTCCGCCAGGGCATACCGGTGATCGGAGTGGGCCGGCAGTCGGTTCTCCTCAAAGAACTCCGGCTGCTTGGTGGCCTCGTAGTCAAATCGACACATGAATGTCCTCCCTTCCGCCGCTGTCCGCGGCGGGAAAATTTGTACAACGCTCTCTTTGCGGCTATTGTACCATATCTTTCCGCCATCCGCTACCGCGGCGTCGGCCCACCGGCCCTGTTTTTCCCCAAAAACCTGTTGGGGAGGTTTGACAGTGCCCCGGTTTCAGGGTAAAATACCCAGTAGAAAATTTTTGATTGGGAAGTGATCTCCATCGCACATATCGCACACTATGTATTTGACGCCACCATCACCTACGACGATGTGGCGCCGGACCAGCGGCTGAGCCACGGCGGGGCCCTGCGGCTGTTGCAGGAGGCCGCCGCCGTCGCCTCGGACCTGCGGGGCTACGGCCTGAAGGATATCCCCCGCAACGGCGTGGCCTGGATCCTCACCGGCTGGCGGCTGGAGCTGTTGGAGCGCCCCGCCTGGAACACCGCCATCTCCGTGGAGACCTGGCCCAGGTCCATGGACGGGTTCCTCTCCGACCGTGACTTTCTCCTCCGCTCCGGGGAGACCCTGGTGGCCCGGGGCACCTCCCGCTGGTTCCTGGTCAGCGCCGCCACCGGCCGCATCGCCCGCATTACCCCGGAGGTCCGCTCCGCCTATGAGCTGGACGAGACCCGGGTCTTTCCCGGCGGTGACGACATCCCCGGCAACGGCAAGAGCCCGGCGGACGCCCGGGAGGCCTTCTCCTACACCGTGGGTCGCCGGGACATCGACACCAACCACCACGTCAACAACATCCACTACCTGGACTTCGCCCTGGAGGCCCTGCCCCAGGCGGTCTACGACCATCTGCCCGCCACGGTGGACGTGGCCTTCCGCAAGCAGATCCTCCTGGGCACCCCCATCCGCTGCCTCTACGCCCATCTGGAGGACGGTCGGCACCAGGTGGAGATCCGCAGCGGACCGGAGGACGCCCCGGTCCACCACGCCTTCCTGTGGTTCTATTGATTTATCTTAAATAAAATAGGAGAAACGATATGAACGATCTGCTGTCCTTCCTCGCCGCCAGCCCCAGCCGCTTCCACGCGGTGGCCAACTTCGGCAGCGCCCTGGAGGAACGGGGCTACGTCCGCCTCAGCGAGGGCCGGGCCTGGGACATCGTCCCCGGTGGGAAGTATTATGTCACCCGCAACGGCTCCTCCCTCCTGGCCTTCCGGGTCCCCCATGGGGATTTCACCGGCTTTATGATCTCCGCCAGCCACTCCGACTCCCCCACCTTCCGGGTGAAGGAGAACGCGGAGCTCTCCGGCCCCGACGGATACATCCGGGTGAACACCGAGGGCTACGGCGGGATGCTCTGCGCCCCCTGGCTGGACCGGCCCCTGACGGTGGCGGGCCGGGTCCTGGTCCGCGCCGGCGACGCCATCGAGACCCGTTTGGTCTATGTGGACCGGGATCTGCTGCTGATCCCCAACGTGGCCATCCACATGAACCGGGAGGCCAACAGCGGCTACAAGTACGATATGAAGCGGGACATGGTCCCCCTCATGGGCGCCGGCGAGGCCAAGGGCGCCCTCCGGGGCCAGGTGGCCCAGGCGGCGGGCTGCGCCCCGGAGGACATCCTGGGCTAGGATCTGTTCCTCTGTCTGCGGCAGAAGGGCCTGGTCTGGGGGGCCAGGGGCGAGTTCATCTCCGCCCCCCGGCTGGACGATCTCCAGTGCGCCTACGGCTGCTTCCAGGGGTTCCTGGCGGCCTCGGACAGCGCCAGCGTGCCGGTGTTCGCCCTGCTGGACAACGAGGAGGTGGGCAGCCTCACCAAGCAGGGGGCCGACGGCACCTTCCTCAGCGACCTCATTGACCGCCTCTGCGCCGCCCTGGGCCGGGACCGGGCCACGACTGTGGCGAACAGCTTCATGGTCTCCGCCGACAACGCCCACGCCGTCCACCCCAACCACCCGGAGTACGCCGACGCCACCCACCGCCCGGTGATGAACGGCGGCGTGGTCATCAAGCACGGCGTCCGCTACGCCACCGACGGCGCGGCCCAGGCGGTATTCACCGCCCTGTGCCAAAAGGCCGGGGTGCCGGTGCAGCACTTCTCCAACCGCTCAGACCTGGCCGGCGGCTCCACCCTGGGGAACATCTCCAACGCCCACGTCTCCCTGAACACCGTGGACATCGGCCTGGCCCAGCTGGCCATGCACTCCTGCTTCGAGACAGCCGGGGCCGAGGACACCGAGCACCTGATCCGGGCCATGACCGCCTTCTACTCCGCCTCTTTCCGGGAGGACAACGGCACCTTCACCCTGGCGTGATGAGATAACGGTATACATCCTTTCCTTTTGAAAAAGGAAAGGATCAAAGGAAAACTTTGCCGCGAAACGTACGTTTCGCGGAGGGCTTGGCGAAAACGTACCAAGGCCCCTGCTATAGACATGGCAGGGGCCTTGAATCGTTTACAAGACAGGCGGATGACGACGGAGCATACAATATTCCAGGGCAGCTGAAACGGAGCTTCTCACGCCTCTTCAGGCCGGGCCTCTTTGGTGTTCCGTGTCTCCTCCCCCGTCTCCAGCAGAGGGCTGTACATCATCAGGGCGTGGTTCTCCACCATCAGCTCCTCGTACAGCAGCGTCCCGTCCCGGTCCAGGACCTGGCGGTAGAGCTTGTTGTGTCGGCTGTAGCCGCCGAAGTACTCCGGTCGGAACTCATGGTCCCGCTCCACGATCCGGTAGCGGAC
>DVGP01000263.1 GCA_018712665.1 Candidatus Pelethomonas intestinigallinarum
GCCGCCGCCACAGCTCCTCCGGGGCCGTGACCTGGGACAAGGGGCGGCCGTCGGTGGGCAGGGCCGCCGGGTCCCGCCGCAGGTGGAGCAGCAGCCCGTTCTGCTTCAAGGGGATGTAGTTCTCCCGCCGGGTGACCACGCCGCCGCCGGTGCTGACCACCAGCCCGGTGCGCTCCCCGAACTCCCGGACCAGGGCGGACTCCCGCTCCCGGAAGCCCGCCTCCCCCTCCCGGGCGAAGATCTCCGGGATGGACGTCCCCGCACGGCGGACGATCTCCTCGTCCAGGTCCACGAATGTCCGGCCCAGCTTCCCGGCCAGGGCCCGGCCCACGGTGGTCTTGCCGCAGCCGGGCATCCCGATGAGGACAATGCTGGTGAGCTGCCGCCGCAGCCCGTGGAGCACCGCCTCCGTCCGGCTGTCGCCGATATTCTGACCGGTGAAGAGCTCGGCGGCCCGCTTGGCCTGGGCCACCAGCATGGGCAGGCCGCAGGAGCGGGGCAGGCCCCGCTCCTCCGCCTGGAGCAGCAGGGCGGTGCGGAGAGGGTTGTACACCACATCCAGCACCCCCTCCAGGGCTGGGAAGCTCTCCAGGGACACCGGAGACTGCCCCCAGTTGGGGTACATCCCCACGGGGGTGGTGTTCACCAGGACCTGGGCGTCGGCGTGGCGGGAGAGGTTTTGGTAGTTGTCCTCCCCGTGGCGGGAGACGGTGACGATCTCCCGGGCCCCCAGCTCCCCGGCGGCGGCCCGGGCGGTGCGGCTGGTACCGCCGCTGCCCAGGATGACGACCTTCTTTCCCGCCATGTCCACCCCGGCCCGGCGGGCCATGTAGAGGAAGCCGTCGATGTCGGTGTTGTACCCGGTGAGGCGGCCGTTTCGGTTCACCACCGTGTTCACCGCCCCGATGGCGGCGGCCCGGGGGTCGACCTCATCGCACAGGGGCATCACCGTCTGCTTGTAGGGGATGGTGACATTGAGCCCCTGGAACGCCCGCCGGGCGAAGAGGTCCTCCACCGCCTCCGGCGGCGTGGGCAGGAGCTGGTAGTCGTACCCCGCCAGATCCCGGTGGATCTGTGGGGAGAAGCTGTGGCCCAGCTTCTCCCCCAGCAGTCCGTACTCCATCAGAACACCTCGCTGTAGGCCCCCAGGAAGGTGAAGAAGTCCTCCTTCTCCAGCTGGCTGAGGATGGTCTGGGTGTCCTTGCTCTTCACCGAGGCCTCCACGTCGAAGTAGAAGCGGAACTCAAAGTCCTTGCCGGGGATGGGACGGCTCTCCAGCTTGCTGATGTTCAGGCCCCGGGTGGCAAACTTGGCGATGAGGCTGTAGAGGGAGCCGGGCCGGTGGCTGGCGGAGGCCACGAAGGTGATCTTGTTGGCCCCGTCGTAGATCTCCAGGTCCCGGGAGATGCAGATGAAGCGGGTGTAGTTGTGGTCGGTGTTAGCCACGTGGTCGCTGAGGGCCTCCAGGCCGTAGAGCCCGCCGCAGTTGGCCGAGGCGATGGCCGCCAGGTCGGCGCGGCCGCTCTCCGCCACATACTTGGCGGCGGCGGCGTTGTTGCTGAAGACGGTGATCTTCGCGCCGCTGCTCTTCAAAAAGTCGCTGCACTGGTCCAGGGCCTGCTCGTGGGCCACTACCTCCCTCACGTCGGAGAGCTTCACGCCGGGCTTGGCCAGCAGGCAGTGCTCCACCTTCAGCTTCAGGCTGCGGACGATCTTGCAGTCGTACTTCTCCATCAGGTCGTAGACCTCGGTGACGGAGCCGGCGGCGCTGTTCTCGATGGGCAGGATGCCGTAGCGGCACATGCCGCTCTCCACCGCCCGGAACACCCCGTCGAAGCGGTTGCAGTACAGGATCTGGCTCAAGGGGAACAGCTTGTCGCAGGCGATCTGGGAGTAGGCCCCCTCCACCCCCTGGCAGGCCACCACGGCCCGGCGGGGGAATTCCCCGGTGCGCTCCGCCGCCTCCAGGATCTGGCGGCACAGGGGGGACTCGCCGGTGGTCAGGTAGTCCTGCTGGTAATCCCGGCTCAGCTCCAGGAGGGTGGACCAGAGGATCTTGGTGTACTCCTCCAGCTCGCCGCCGCACAGCCCCGTCACCCGGTAGAGGATGTCCCTCTCCCGGCCGGAGGCCAGCACCGGGGTGTTGTGCTCCCGCTTGTAGTCCGCCACCTCCCGGACCGTCTCCATCCGCTCCCTGAACAGCGCCGCCATCTGGTCATCAATACGATCCAGCTTGTCCCGGTAGTCCTTCAGTTCCATTGTCTCTCCTCCTCCAGCATCATATCTAGTAAGGTCAGCGCGGTCACCGCCTCCACCACCGGCACGGCCCGGGACACGATACAGGGGTCGTGGCGGCCGTGGATGGTCAGGCGGGTGTTCTTCATGGTTTTCAGGTCCACCGTGTCCTGCTCCCGGGGGATGGAGGCCGTGGGCTTGAAGGCCACGTTCACCACCAGGGGCATCCCGGTGGTGATGCCCCCCAGCACGCCGCCGGCGTGGTTGGTCCGGGTGGAGACGGTCGTCCCGTCGGTGACAAAGGGGTCGTTGTGCTCGCTGCCCCGCATGCCGGCGGCGGCGAAGCCGTCGCCAAAGGACACCCCCCGGACGGCGGGGATGCCGAAGAGAGCTCCGGCCAGCCGGTTCTCCACCCCCTCGAACATGGGCTCCCCCACCCCGGCGGGGAGGCCCACGGCGAAGCACCGGACCAGGCCCCCCACGGAGTCGGCATCCATCCGGGCCCGTTCGATCTCCTGGCGCATGGCCACGCCGGCGTCCTCACGGAACGCCGGGAAGGGCCGGGCCAGCAGGGCCTTCAATGTCTCCCGGTCCACGGCGGCGAAGTCCGGCGCCTCGTCGTACACGCCGCCGATCTGTCCGATGTGGGCCGCCACGGTGATGCCCCGCTCCTCCAGGAGCTGGAGGGCCAGGGCCCCGGCGAAGCACAGGGGGGCCGTCAGGCGGCCGGAGAACTGCCCGCCCCCCCGGATGTCGTAGCTCTCGCCGTACTTCACCCATGCGGTGTAGTCGGCGTGGGAGGGCCGGGGGGTGCGGCGCAGGCCCTCGTAGTCCCGGCTGCGCTGGTCGCCGTTGCGGATGACGGCGCACACCGGGGCCCCGCAGGTCCGCCCCTCCACCAGCCCGGAGAGGATCTCCGGGGCGTCGGATTCCTGCCGGGGAGTGGACCAGGCGGTCCGCCCCGGGGCCCGCCGGGCCAGGAAGGCCGCCAGGCGGTCCATGTCCGGGGCGAACCCCGCCGGCAGGCCCTCCACCACGCAGCCGATGGCCGGGGCGTGGGACTGTCCGAACACGGTGACCCGCAGCTTATGTCCCAGGGTGTTCATGGGTGATCCCTCCTAATTTGCGGTAGTCCTCCCAGAAGCGGGGGTAGGATTTGGCCACGCACTCCGCCCCCAGGACTGTCACGGGGCCGGCGCAGCCTGTGGCGGCGATGGCCGCCGCCATGGCGATCCGGTGGTCGTTGGCGCTGTCCACCGTGCCGCCGGTGAGGGGGCCGCCTCGGACGGTCAGGAAGTCCGGCCCCTCCTCCACCTGACCGCCCAGGGCGGCAAGCAGGGCGGCGGTGGTCCGCAGCCGGTCGCTCTCCTTCATCCGCAGGCGGGCGGCGTGGGTGAAGCGTGTGACGCCGTTCCGGGCCGCCGCCATCACCGCCAGGGGCGGCAGCAGGTCCGGGCAGCTGGAGACGTCGATCTCCGCCTCCCCCGGCCGGGCCAGCCGCCAGTAGTGCTCGCTGACCGCCATGTCCCCCTGGGCGGACCGGGGGTCCAGGCCCAGGATGTCCACCTCGCCGCCCAGGAAGTTGGCGGCGTACCAGAAGGCGGCCTGGGACCAGTCGGCCTCCACGGCGGCCTCAAAGGGCCGATAGCGCTGGCCGCCGGGGATGAAAAGGGCGTCCCCCTGCCACCGGCTGCGGACCCCGGCCAGGGCCTGGACCTGCCGGGTCAGCTCCAGGTAGTCCCGGCTCTCCAGAGGCGTGGTAGGGACCAGGGTGGAGTCCCCGTCCAGCAGGGGCAGGACAAACAGCAGGCCGGTAAAAAACTGGCTGGACACATTGCCCGGCAGGCGGTACTCCCCCGAGGCCAGGGCCAGCTCGTCGTCCCCCCGGCTACCGTCCACGGTGAGG
>DVGP01000038.1 GCA_018712665.1 Candidatus Pelethomonas intestinigallinarum
AGGCGGCGGCGGGCTTGGCCCGGGCCCGGGACGAGGGCTTGGCCCAGCGGCGGGAGATGTTCCTGGCTGCCGCCGCGGCCCTGAGTGAGAAGAAAGGGGAGTGGGAGCGTGCCCACCGTACATGAGATCGAGAGAGCCCTGTTCCAGTGGGCCCCGAAGGACCTGGCCCAGAGCTGGGACAATGTGGGGCTGCTGGTGGGGGAGCCGGAAAATGAGGTCAGCCGGGTCCTGGTGGCCCTGGACGTCACCGAGGCGGTGGCCCGTGAGGCGGCGGAGAAGGACTGCCAGCTCATCGCCGCCCACCACCCGGTGATGAACTGCGCCTGGAGCCCGGTTCAGTCCCTGCGGAGCGACACCCTCCAGGGAAAGCTGCTGATGGACCTTGTCCGCTCCAATGTGGCGGCCATCTGTATGCACACCAATCTGGACGCCGCCCAGGGAGGCGTCAACGACGTCCTGGCCGCCCGGCTGGGCCTGGAGCAGGTGGAGAAGCTGGGGGACGAGGAGGGCATCGGCCGGGTGGGGACTCTTCCTGCCTCCTTGAGCGACCGGGCGTTTTTGACCCTGGTGCGGGACCGCTTGAAGCCCAATGGCCTCCGGTTCTCCGGCGGAGGCCGGAGCGTTCAGCGGGTGGCGGTGGGGGGCGGCGCCTGCGGCGACATGTTTCCCCTGGCGGTTGAGAAGGGCTGTGACGCCTTCGTCACCGCCGATGTGAAGTACAACCAGTTCCTGGACGCCGCCGCCATGGGCCTGCTCCTGGTGGACGCGGGACACTTTCCAACGGAAGACCCAGTGTGCCCCGCCATCGCGGCCTATCTGAGAGACCGCTTCCCGGAGCTGACTGTCATAGAATCTGACTCCCACCGGGAGATCGTGCAATACTACGTGTAAGGAGACGCGAATACCATGTCAGGACATTCCAAATGGCACAATATCCAGAAGACCAAGGGGGCGGCGGACGCCAAGCGATCCCAGGCCTTCACCAAGATCGCCCGTGAGATCATCGTGGCGGTGAAGGAGGGCGGCAGCGGCGACCCCAACAACAACTCCCGCCTGGCCACCGTCATCGCCAAGGCCAAGGCCGCCAACATGCCCAACGACAACATCAAGCGCACCATCGACAAGGCTCTGGGCGCCGGCAACACCGACAACTTTGAGAAGGTGGTCTACGAGGGCTATGGTCCCAGCGGCGTGGCCGTCATCGTGGAGGCCCTCACCGACAACCGCAACCGTACCGCCCCGGAGGTCCGCCACCTCTTCGACAAGTACGGCGGCAACATGGGGGCCAGCGGCTGCGTGAGCTGGAGCTTTGACCGCAAGGGTGTCATCGTCATTGACAACGAGGACAAGGACCTGGACGAGGAGACCGTCATGATGGACGCCCTGGACTGCGGCGCGGCGGACTTCGAGGCCGACGGCGACGTGTTTGAGATCACCACCGAGCCCGATGACTTCAACGCCGTCACCGCCGCCCTGGAGGCCAAGGGCTATGTGTTTGCCGAGGCGGCCATTGAGATGGTGCCTCAGAACTACATCAAGCTCACCGGTGAGGAGGACGTGAAGAACATGACCAAGCTCATCGACCTGCTGGAGGAGAACGACGACGTGCAGAACGTCTGGCACAACTGGGAGCAGGAGTAAGGCCTGGCTTGAAGACAGACGAGAAGCGGCACTTCGCGTTCCCTGTTTCCGGATAAGGGAACAGGGAGCAAAATAGGGAAGCATCCCAGCTTTGATAATACGGCACCCCACTTGTCAGGCAGTATGGCATACTGAAGTGGCAAGTGGGGTGCTGTATTGCTATGCAAAAGTATAGCAAAAGTACCATGTGCCGTCTCTGACGGCACGGCATGGAATTTCAGCGCGTGGGCCGGGGACGGCCCACATGGGCGAAACTTCATGTGCCGCTCACTTTTGCCTGTTATCGTGGTGCGCCCACGGCACATGAAGTTTTTTGCTCGAAGGGGATCTGATCAAAGGATGCGTGTCGAAAACACGGGCATACAGCGGTGCAAAGAAGTTCGCCGAAAAAGGCTGCCGTTTCCACAAGGGCAACGGCAGCCGGATGTCAATTATATCTCAGCGGTTTCGTTCTCCTTGCCGGGGGCGGCTCAGAGTTTTTCTATCTGTCTCCTTATAAGGCTGTGTGGCGCAGCAGACTTTACTTGCGGCAGCTGCAAAACTGCTTGGCGCCCTCGTAGTCACCGGGAATCTCCAGGGTGTTTGGGGGGAAGAACTCCTCCACGGGAAAGGCGATGTTCTGGAACAGCTGGCAGGGATCGTCGCTGCCGCAGCCGCCGGGGCACTCCTTGTCGGGCAGGCAGTAGTCGTATACCGGAATGAGGAGCTGGCTGTCCCGCTCCAGGCGGATGATGGAGAACTGGCCCAGGGTCACAAAGACCCGGCGGCTGTCGTCCCCCATGGTCAGCTCGCTGGCGAAGCACTGGCAGACGCAGGAGGGGATCTCGCAGATGTCGCAGTCGCAGCACCGGTTCTGGCAGCAGTCCACCAGCTTGGCGTCCAGGACAATGGGGTCCACAGCTTCCACAACCGCGATGGGGAGATTGCTCCGCTCGATCATCTGCCGGTCCAGGGCGTCGATGCGCACCTGGGAGGAGAAGATCTTGGCGTTGCCCTCGCTGCCGAAGAGGATAACCCGCTTATCAAAGACGCACAGGCCCTCGATCTCCACGGGCCGGGGGCAGGAGCAGTAGGCGTTGAGAGTCACCCGGTAGAAGTAGCGCATATCCACTGTGTAGAACCCCCGGTTGAACACCACGGGCTCCACATCAATATAGGTGTAAAGCAGTTCCGCTTTCCCACCCTTCACCGATTGGGACCGGCACAGAATCTCCTGGCTGGCCATGGTGGGGTAAAACCGCAGATCCTCGATGCAATCCTTATCGGAAGACATGGCGCCTTTAAGGTCAATGGGTGCAGGTCAAAAGGGCTTGAGGACCAGCTCCAGAGAGAAGGCGGCGGGCCGGGTTTTCTTGGCCTTGCGGTAGTAGGCGGCGTCGATGACGGCGTGGAGGATGGCGTTCCGCCCGGCGGGACTGCTGGCGGCGTACACCTCCAGGGCTGAGAGGGGACAGTCTGCCCGGGCGGCGGCCCCTGCGCTTTGCGCCCGTTCCAGACGGCGGGCCGTCTCCTCACGGCGGAGCTCCAGCTGGGCGATCTTCTCCCGCACGGCGTCCATGCGCTCCCGGTAGGTGGGCAGGTCGTACTCGCCCAGCTCCAGCAGCTCGTGAAGCCTGGTTTTCTGCCGGTATGCGGCGGAGAGCTCTCTGGTGAAGGCGGACAGAGCTTCCTCCAGCGGCGACAGATCCGGGCTTTGCGCTGGGTGCTCCACCGCAATATCCCCTAGAATGTCCTTCAGGAATCCCAGGAGCCTTGCCTCCACCAGGTCGAATTTTGCTGCGGCGCAGCAGCCCTTTCTGGGGCAGACCAGGTAAGCGGTACCTCTGAAGGTCATGCGCTGCATGTGGCCGCCGCAGTTGGCGCAGAAGACCAGACCGGCCAGTGGGCTCTTTGTGGTACCGTTCTGGTAGGCAGGGCGGTATCGGCCGGCCATGATATCCTGTACCTTGTTGTACAGCGCCTGCTCCACAATAGGCGGATGGAGCCCGTCGGTGACGGTCCATTTCTCCCGGGGGTTGCGGATTGTGACGTGCTTCTGGCTGCCCTTGCCGCTTTTCTTGAGATGTGTCCTCTGGTCCCAGACGACCTTCCCGATATAGGTGGGGTTGCGGAGGATGGCCGCCACGCTGTTTCGGGAGAAGGCGCTGGACCGGTGTGGGCGTGCCCCCATGGCGTTGATCTGATTGGCCACGGAGACGCAGCCGCAGCCACCGGCATAGAGCTGGTACATGAGACGGACAAATTTGGCCTCCGGCTCATAGATCTCCAGGGTAGGACGGCGGTCGATGGTCGCTTTTCTGTAGCCGTAGGGGGCGTTGGCCACATAGCAGCCGTCCTGAATGGAGCGGTGCAGACCCCGGCGCAGCCGCTTGTTGATGATCTTATACTCCCGGCGGGACATGAAGGTCTTGAACTCCGCCAGCTCATCGTCGATCTCGTCGGAGAGATCGTATACCTTCTCCGGGGTGACGATCCTGGTGCCGCTGTCCCGGAAGGCGTCCAGAATGATCCCCTGGTCCTTCATGCGGCCCCGGGAGAGGCGGTCCAGGTCCATGCACAAAACAGCGTCGTAGCGCCCCGCTTCTACATCCTCCAACAGCCGCAGCATCTGTGGCCTGGCGTACAGGCTCTCCCCGCTGACCACCTCCGGGTACCAGTCCTCCACCAGGAGGCCGTGGCGCTGGGCGCACTCCAGCAGTCCGGCCCGGTGGCGCCGCAGGATCTCCTCCGTGTCCATCCCCTCCTCCATACGGCTCTTTCGCAGGTAGGCGCCTGCGGTCTGGCCCAGCATGTCATGCTCTCCCATAGAAATTTCCTCCTTTTTGAAGCCTCCCAATATGCGGAAGCTTGGCGGCGTTGTTCTGCCGGCCATACGGAAGTATATTCCGGGGATTGCCCGAAAAACGCTTCCTTCCCCATGGGGGGTTCCGCTGAGGTGAAGCAGGCATCAAGCGACCGGTATCCGGCATAGAGTTCTGCGGAGGGATGCGCATGAAAGTTACGACAGAGGACACGTCAGAGGTGGTCTCCGGAAAGGAGTATCCTCTGCTGATCCAACGGCGAAGCGGCCCGCAGGAGCTGGAAGTGGGCGGTGAACGGGTCCAGGCGGACGCGTTCGCCGTGTTTGAGGGCCCCCTCGGCCGGGCGGAGGTTTGGTCGCGGGTTTGTCAAAGGCCGGTAGCGGAGGAGGAGCGGCTTGCCAACCGGGCAAGGCTCCAGGCGGCAGCCAGAGCGGCTATGGAGGAGCTGGAGCTGAAGTAAAAACCCGGCCTCCCATCCGGGAGGCCGGTTTCAATTTACAGCTTGTTTTCAGCCGATGCGCTTAGCGCCCTTGTAGTAGCCGTCGTAATAGTCCTCAGAGAGGCTGCTGATGCGGATGTACTGGCCGCTGGAGCCGGAGGCGGCGTGGACAAACTCGTCGTTGCCGATGTAGATGCCCACGTGAGAGCAGGCCTTGCCGTTGCTCCGGGAGGGGTCGCAGAACATCACCAGATCGCCGGGCTGGAGATCCGCCCGATCCACATACTCCCCGGAGCTGTTCCACTGGGAGGTAGCGGAGTGGGGCAGGCTGTAGCCGAAGAGGCTGTATATGTACAGGGTGAAGCCGGAGCAGTCAAAGCCGGAGGGGGAGGCCCCGCCGTAGGCGTAGGGGACGCCCAGATACTTCAGCGCCTCCTCCACCACCGCCTCACCGATGGAGCTGGCCTCGCCGGGCACATACTCGCGGATGTAGTCGCCCCGGATATAGCCGCTGACGCCGCTGTCCTCGTCTGTGATGGCATACCAGCCGTCGGCCAGGGCCGTCAGAGTCACCCGCTCACCGGCGTAGACCTTGCCGGCGATGCTGTAGTCGGTGCTGGGGCCGGAGCGAACGTTGACGCAGTCTCCAATGACGACACCCTCGGTCACCAGCACGGAGAGGCCGTCGCTGTAGACGTACTCAGCGTTGACATAGCCCTCTTGGCCGTCATAGGTTACAAGGCACCACTCCTCGTCCACGCTGAGCAGATCCAGCTGGGACCCCTCGCCGATGGTGGTGAGGATCTCGTGGCCGGTGCTGGGACCGGAGCGGAGGTTCACATAGCTGCAGTTGCCGTCAATAACGGCGCTGCCGTTGTCCGTCCCGGCGCTGTCGGACACCGCGGAGACGGTTTCCGTGACAGCTTCCGCCTCCTGGGCCGCGCTGTCATCGGCGGGGGTGAAGATCAGATAGTCGGCGGAGACGTAACCGGTGTAATCGCCGTAGCTCACCTGATACCAGCCGTCCAGGACCGCCAGGACCTGAACCTGGGTGCCGTCGGTGAGATAGGTGATGGTGGAAGCGTCCGTGGAGGGCTCGACGCGGACCCTCAGGGAATCGGCGTCTACCACACCGGTGCCCATATCGGCGGCAGCGGCGGTGGCGGTCAGAAAAACGACCGACAGGGCGGTCAGGAGCAGGGCCTTCTTCGCGATTTTTCTCATTCGTTTATCCTCTTCTAATCTAATCTGTCAGCTCTCCCGTCCCCGGCTGGGGGCGGGCTGCCCGCGTAATCTGCCTTGTCTGCTGCTATTTATTTGCCCGCCAGGGCCCGCTCCAGCCAGATGGCGGAAATGTCCATGGCGGCGTACAAGCTGTCCTTCTCGCTGCGCTTGACCACCCGGTCCCGGCTCTTCAGGTCCGGAGCGGTGCGCTGCAGCTCTACAGAGACCTTTGTGGCGACCTCCAGGTCCTTCTCCTTCTTTGTCTCTTTTACCTGCATGAGGATGATATAGGGGTCGGCCATGGAGCCGTAATAGATCATGCCGCCCACCCGGCGCAGGGGGTGGTTCTTATAGATCAGTCCTTCTGTCTTCTGGGCCATAGGCGTTTCCTTTCTTGGTTTGTCATAATTGTAACCGAATTGTAACATATTGTCGCCCTCCTGTCAACCGCCCCAGGGAGGTGCGGACTGGAAAATTCCCTGGAAAGTTTTGGGTAGCCTGCACGAAAATTGTTACAAAAGATTGAAATTTGTGACAAAACTACGGACGATTTTTCGATGTTTTTTCAACAGGGATGTACAGAGATGTGGTTCTGTGATATGCTGAGACTAAGAGAAAAGGGGGGAGGATCGAAGAAAATGATGACAAACAGTAACAAATTGTTTCGGTGGAGAGATCCCTACGACACGGCGGGGACGGAAGGGCTGTTTGCCGCCGCCATGGGGGAGAACGCCGCCTTTCAGGCGGAGGGCTGCCTGGACTACGCCCGCATCCTCCGCCAGTACGGCCTGGACCCAGGGCGTTTGGCAGACCTGCGGGACCCCGCCGTCCTGCCGCCCCTGCCCACGGTGTACTGCAAGCGCCACACCCTCCGCTCCCTGCCGGAGAGGAAGCTCCTCGTCCGGGCCACCTCCTCCGGCACCGGCGGGGTGATGAGCCGGGTGGGCCTGGACGCCGGGACCCTGGGCCGGGGGTTGTCCATGTCGGTGCGGGTGGCACGCTACCACCGCCTCCTCTCTCCGACGCCCTGCCACTACTTCATTTTGGGCTACCAGCCCCGGCGGGGCAACGACACCGCCTTCAGCAAGACCGGCTTTGCCTTCACCTTCTTCGCCCCGGCCCTCAGCCGGACCTACGCCCTGGTGTGGCGGGAGGGGGGCTACCGGCTGGACCTGGAGACCATGAAGCGCCGCCTCCTGGCCCGGGCGGAGGGGCCCTTTCCCGTCCGCACCATCGGCTTTCCCGCCTACACCTGGCTGCTGCTCCGGGAGCTGGAGCGGGAGGGGGTCCGGCTGAAGCTGCCGAAGGGCTCTAAGGTCACCATGGGCGGCGGCTGGAAGCAGTTTGAGGGGCAGAAGGTGGAGAAGGAGGAGCTCTACCGCCTGGCGGAGACGGTGCTGGGGGTGGGGGAGCGTGACTGTGTGGAGTTCTTCGGCGCGGTGGAGCACCCCATCCTCTACACCACCTGTTCCCACCACCACTTCCACATCCCGGTGTACAGCCGCGTGGTCATCCGGGACGTGGACACCCTGGAGCCCGTGCCCATGGGCACGCCGGGGCTGGTGAACCTGATGACCCCCATGGTGGGCAGTATGCCCCTCCTCAGCGTCATCACCGACGACCTGGGGGTGCTCCATCCCGGAGGAGACTGCCCCTGCGGCATCTCCAGCCCCTACCTGGAGATCCTGGGCCGGGTGGGGGTCCGGGACATCGTCACCTGCGCCGCCGGGGCGGCGGAGTTTCTGAAGGGAGGGACGGCCCCGTGATCCTGTACCGCGGAGAGCTCTGTGAGGACAGGGAGCTGCCCCGGCTGCTGGAGCGGCTGGAGGCGGACTGCCTGGAGACCATTGCCGGACAGTCTATTGACCGGGAGACGGTGGTCGCCGCCTGTGACGCCCTGGCCCGCCGGGCGGAGGCGGGGGACTACGACAGCGTCCTTCAGCCTTTTCTTGCCGCCTTCTCCATCGACCCGGCCCGCTTCCGGGAGGCGCTGTTTCTCTTCAAGCGGGAGGCTCTGTCCTATAAGCTGGCGGTGGAGCTGGGGTCGGAGGACCTGCCGGATCTGACGCCCCCGGGCCGGGCCCCCATCCGCCGGCGGCGGATGCCCCTGGGGGTGCTGTTCCACATGGCCGCCGGCAACGTGGACGGCCTGCCCGCCTACAGCGTGGTGGAGGGTCTGCTGGCGGGGAACGTCAACATTTTGAAGCTCCCTGCCCAGGACCGTGGAGCATCCCTCCTCCTGCTCCGGGAGCTGGTGAGGCTGGAGCCAAGGCTCCGGGACTTCGTCTACGTCTTTGACGTACCCTCCACAGACCTTCAAAGCCTGGAGCGGTTCGCCAAAATCGCCGACGCCGTGGTGGTCTGGGGCGGCGACGAGGCGGTCCGGGCCGCCAGGACCCTGGCCGGGCCGGACACGGCCCTGATCTGCTGGGGCCACAAGCTCAGCTTCGCCTACGCCGTCCCGCCGGTGCCCGACGGGGACTTGGAGGCCCTGGCGGACCACATCTGCGCCACGGGGCAGCTCCTCTGCTCCTCCTGCCAGGGGATCTTCCTGGATACGGGGGACATGGGGGAGGTCCACGCCCTGGCGGAGCGGTTTTTCCCCATCCTCCAGGCCGCCGCCCGCCGGCATCCTCCGGCGGACCCGGCCCTCCGGGCCCGGGCCACGCTGGAGCTCTACGCCCGGGAGCTGGAGGCGGACAGCGGGGGACGGCGGATCTGCCGGGGCGGCGGCGTCAGCGTCACCGCGGCCCCGGACAGCCAGCTGGAGCTGGGACTTCTGGCGGGGAACTGCTGGGTGAAGCCCCTGCCCCGGGACCAGATCGTCCCCCGGCTCAAGCCCCGGAAGGGCTATCTCCAGACCGCCGGGCTCCTCTGTCCGGAGGGGGAGCGGGCGGCCCTGTCCGCCCTCCTGGCCCGGGCCGGCGTGGTCCGGGTCACCGGCCCCGGGGACATGTCCCGGACCGTACCGGGGGAGGCCCACGACGGGGCCTACCCCCTGGCGGCCTACACCCGGGTCGTGGAGGTGTCCTAGTTGCGTTTCACCGGCCATCGGTGCTATACTGGAAAAAACATCCTCAAAGGAGGTCGCGCCATTGAAGGTCTACACGTCCATTACCCAGCTCATCGGGAACACCCCTCTGCTGGAGCTGGTGAACTATGAAAAAAAGCTCGGCCTGGAGGCGAAGCTCCTGGCCAAGCTGGAGTATCTCAACCCCGCCGGGTCCACCAAGGACCGGGCGGCCCTGTCCATGATCGAGGACGCCGAGGCCCGGGGCGTTTTGAAGCCCGGAGCTGTCATCATCGAGCCCACCAGCGGCAACACCGGCATCGGCCTGGCCTCCGTGGCGGTGCCCCGGGGCTACCGGGTGGTCATCGTCATGCCGGAGACCATGAGCGTGGAACGGCGGCAGCTCATGGCGGCCTACGGCGCGGAGCTGGTCCTCACCGAGGGGGCGAAGGGGATGGCCGGGGCCATCGAGAGGGCGGAGGCCCTGGCCCGGGAGACCCCCGGCAGCTTCCTGGCGGGGCAGTTCGTCAACCCCGCCAACCCTGCCGCCCACTACCGCACCACCGGCCCGGAGATCTGGGCGGACACCGACGGGACGGTGGACGTCTTCGTGGCCGGGGTGGGCACAGGAGGGACCATCTCCGGCGTTGGCCGGTATCTGAAGGAGAAAAATCCCGCCATCCGGGTGGTGGCGGTGGAGCCCGCCGGTTCCCCGGTTCTCAGCGGCGGCCAGGCGGGGCCCCACGGCCTCCAGGGCATCGGGGCGGGCTTCGTGCCGGAGGCCCTGGACACCTCTGTGTACGACGAGGTGGTGACGGTGACGGACCAGGAGGCCATGGCCGCTGGCCGGGCTCTGGCCCGGGCGGAGGGCTTCCTGGCGGGCATCTCCTCCGGGGCGGCCATCCACGCCGCGGCCCAGGTGGCCCGGCGGCGGGAGAACCGGGGCAAGACCATCGTGGTCCTGCTGCCGGACACCGGGGACCGGTACTTGTCCACGGACCTGTTCCGTGGGGATTGATTTCCCCTAAAAAGTTCAGAAAACCGTCAAAAAACGCCGCTGCAACCTGAAGTTGACAAAGTGCATCCGCCAGAGGATAGTAAAAGGGCCCGGGGCCTGATATCCTTGTTTCATCACAAAAAGGAGGCCGCGAGCCATGAATTTCGGTGAAACACTATTCAAACTGAGAAAAGAGAAGGGACTGAGCCAGGAGGCCCTTGCGGAGCGGCTGGGGACAACCCGGCAGGCGGTGAGCAAGTGGGAAAACGACCAGGGCTTCCCCGAGACGGAGAAGCTTCTGGCGCTCTCCAACCTCTTTGAAGTGTCGGTGGACACCCTCTTGAAGGGAGAGAACGCGGTCCCGGCGGCGGACCGGGAGCGGGGTTGGTACGTCAGCCGGGAGACAGCGAGGTGCTTCCTCGCCGGGGAGAGGCGGTGCGCCCGGTACCTGGGGCTCGCCTTTTTCTTCTGGGCCCTGGCCGGCGTCCCCTGGGTCATGCTGCCGCCGGGGGGCGGGCAGCGCCCCCTGGGGATGGGGCTGTGCGTCCTGCTGGGGATCTGCGCGGCGGTGGCGGCCATGTTCTCCCAGAGGGAGGACTATGCCGTCCTGCGGCGGGAGCCCCTGCTGCTGGACCAGGCTGTGCTGAAGGAGCTGAGAGATGAGTACCGGGCCCTCCGGGGCCGGTATCTGCTGGTGGCCGCCCCCTCTGTGGTGCTGTTCGTCTCCGGGCTTCTGGCCCTGGCCGCTGCCAGCCGGGGGATGGTTCCTTGGACGGGGTACCACGCCTTGGCCTTTCTGGTGCTGGCCGCCGGGCTCTGGGGCTCCGTGTGGTCCCTGAGCGCCATGGACAGCTACGAGCTGCTGGTGGAAAACCAGCGGCACTGTGCCGGTGTGTGGTTCAAGCTCCGGCGGCGGCTCCGGGGGAAGCTGGAGTCCCTGTGATCTGCTCCGAATACGGCGAACAATGCGCCCCGGCGGAAGAGTTCCGCCGGGGCGTGAGAATTGTGAAATGGCAGCGGTCCCGCCCTTTGAAAAAGGCAGTCAAGACGGATCTTCCTGCAAACGCATGATGCTGACCTCGTAGGCAGTGCGCTCCTGGGGGACACCGTCCAAAACTTTCGTGTACACCCGGCTCTGGACCCGGCCCTCCAGGGCCAGGGTAGACCCCACCGGCAGCTGCCCGGTGACCATGGCCACCTGGCCCCAGGCGATGCAGGGCAGGTAGTCCGCCCGGCCGTACCGGCGGTTCACCGCCAGCATCATGTCGCAGATGCACCGGCCCAAGGGCGTGCGGCGGAGGACGGGGGGCTTGCAGATGGCTCCCTTTAGCTCGATGATGTTGACGTCCTCTCCCGCTGTCTCCACCAGCAGCCGGGTAAAGGCGGAGATCACCAGGCGGCTGCCCTGGCCGCTCTTGTTGTTGAAGGACCGAAGCTGCCCCTGGATCTCAAGCCGCCGTCCTGTCAGGGGCAGCAGGTGGGAGAGCTGTTCCCCGGTGGCGATGACCTGCAGAACGTCCGCCTGGCCGGACAGCCGCCGGACAGACAGGGGGAAGCGGTAGAACCGCTGGCCGTGGTTCTCGTGGGAAAAGGCGGGCTCCGCCGCAGCCGTGCCCCGCAGCAGAAGGTCGTTGCGTGTTTCATCCATATGTATGCTCACCTCATTGGTAGTCCGGGGGACTGGCCGTGCCCCGGCTGACGGTACAGCCTATGCGGGGAAGGGGGAGAATATGTCCCACAAGTCAGGTGAGCGGAAAAAGGAGACAGCGCAGAGCTGTCTCCTTTGCGCGGGGGAAGGCAGCGGTTCTATCCCCGCTTTTCCCAGTATAGATTTGCCCCCAGGGTGATGAAAAACAGGAGGACCTGAACGGCGCAGAGGGTAATGGCGGCGTGGAGCAGGACCGGCAGCCCCAGACAGCCGTAGAGGACCAGACTGCCCAGGCAGCCGCCCCACAGGGTGTAGGTCAAAATCCGCAGGGCCGTATGTCCGGACTTTATGGCCAGATATATGTCCCGCTCGTCGGCCTGGGCCGCGATCTCCTCCGCAGCGCCCTTTTGGGAAAAGGCCAGGGAGAAGCTGATGGCGGACCAGGCAAGGGCCAGGACCCCCGCCGCCAGAAACCGGGCCTGATACCCCGCCAGCAGCAGCACGGCAAAGCACAGCAGGGCAAGGACCAGGGCGATGATGCCGGCAGCCATCTGCCGGCGGCTTTTGATTCGCTTCATAGCGCGGTCCTCCTTACAGCTTCTTTTCATAGTGGAGGAAGGCCCCCATCTCCCCAAACATGGAGATCGTCACGGTGAAGAGGAAGCCCAGGCCCAGGGCGACGATGGCGTCATCCTTGGCTACGGCGCCGCTGACCAGGAAGAGGAGTCCCAGGACGAAGGAGATCCCCTGGGTCAGACGGAAGGCCAGGCTCTTCGATTTCATGTCGATGAGCTGATTCCGCTCGTCCCGCTCCTCCAGCTTGTCCTCCCGGGACATTTTCTGGGAGAGCCCGCGGGCCAGGGACCCTGCCCCGATGAGGAACAGCAGGACGATTAGAATGACGCCCCCTGCGTCAAAGCCCGTCATAACGCCCGCCACGATATTCAATAGGCCCAGAGCCAGAGCAAAAATACCGAAACCAAAGGTTTTCTTGTTATAGATCCTCATACTGCCGATCCTCCTGCTCCTTGTTTTCCTTCAGACAGCACAGCTCCTCCACCGTTACCCCGAAGACCACCGCCAGCCGGTAGGCCAGCATCAGGGAGGGGCTGTACTGCTCCTTCTCAATGGAGATGATGGTCCGGGCGGAGACGTGGACCAGGTCCGCCAGCTGCTGCTGGGTCAGCTTGGCCTGGGTCCGCAGTTCCTTCAGCTTGGTTTTCATCCTCCGCCTCCTGTCCGTCAATAATATGAAGCGCCCTTCATATGAAGTTGACTTCATATTACACGGCATGCCGCCGCTTGTCAAGGGAAATATGAAGTTTCCTTCAGATTTTTGAACAGAAAGAGCCGCCCCTGAGGATACGGTCCCCAGAGGCGGCAAAACCCGCATATTATCGCTGGTACTCGAACTCCAAATTGTACATGCTCACCAGGTCCCCGTCCCGGATGCCCATGGCCTCCAGCCGGTCGAAGAGGCCGCTCTCCCGGAGCATCCGGTCGAACCACAGCCGGCTCTCGTAGTCGCCGAAGTTGGTGTTGGCGATGAGCCGCTGGAGCCAGGGGCCCTCCACCAAATAGACCCCGTCCTCCACGGTGATGTCCAGGGGCTGGGTCATGTCCACCTTGGGGGGGCGCTTGACGTACTCCGGCTGGTACACCGCCACCGGCGGCAGCTCCCGCAGGCGGTTGGCGATGGCGAAGACCAGCTCCCGGGTACCCTGGTGGGCGGCGGCGGAGATGGTGAGAAGGGGGTAGCCCAGGGCCTCCACGTGGGAGCGGAGGGCCTCCAGAAAGCTGTTGTCGGTCATGATGTCCACCTTGTTGGCGGCCACGATCTGGGGGCGCTGGGCCAGCTCCGGGCTGTACTGCTTCAGCTCGGCATTGATGGCGTCGAAGTCCGCCACCGGGTCCCGGCCCTCGCTGCCGGACACGTCCACCACGTGGACCAGCAGGCGGCAGCGGTCGATGTGCCGCAGGAAGTCGTGGCCCAGGCCGGCCCCCTCGCTGGCCCCTTCGATGATGCCGGGGATGTCGGCCATGACGAAGCTCACCCCGTTCTCCACGTACACCACCCCCAGGTTGGGGAAGAGGGTGGTGAAGTGGTAGTTGGCGATCTTAGGCTGGGCCCGGCTGACCACGCTGAGGAGGGTGGACTTCCCCACGTTGGGGAAGCCGATGAGCCCCACGTCCGCCAGCAGCTTCAGCTCCAGCACCACGTCAAGGCTCTCCCCGGGCAGGCCGCTCTTGGCGAACCGGGGGGCCTGTCGAGTGGGGGTGGCGAAGTGGGTGTTGCCCCAGCCGCCCTTGCCGCCCCGGCAGAGGATATAGGGCTCGCTGTCGGACATGTCCTTGATGATCTCGCCGGTTTCCGCGTCCCGGACCAGGGTGCCCCGGGGAACCCGAATGGTCAGGGACTTGCCGTCCTTGCCGCTCTTGCGCTGGCCCATGCCGTCCACGCCGTTCTCCGCCACATATTTCCGCTTGTAGCGGAAGTCCATCAGGGTGGAGAGGTTGTCGTCCACCTGGAGGATGATATTGCCGCCGTTGCCGCCGTCGCCGCCGTCGGGCCCGCCGGCGGCCACATACTTCTCCCGGTGGAAGGAGACGCAGCCGTTGCCGCCGTTGCCGGCCTTTACGGTGATCTTCGCGGTATCCACAAAAGGTGCTGCCATGGCAGGAACCTCCTTTTCGCTCAGGTTTGCTTTTCCGTTCGGGTCTCAGGTGAAGTCAAACAGGTTCAGCCCCACGTCCTCGCTGAAGCGGCGGCCCACCTGCCCGTCCCACACCTGGAGGAAGAGCTCCAGGGTGGCGCTGATGACAGCGGAGGAGAGGTGGCCGGCGTGGACCTGTCCGGTGACCGGATCGCCGATGGTGATATGGAGATGGAGATAGGGCGCCCCGTCCTTCCGGCTTACGTTCCCCACCAGGGCGGAGATCTCGAAATCCCCCTGGTAGCGCCGGGAGGAGTACTTCTTCTCTACGGTGCTGAAGATGCCGATGGTCACGTCGTTGGCGGCGCCCAGGGCGGAGACGCTGCCCAGCTGGATCCCCTCCCGGTCCACCAAAAACGTGAGCCGCTCCACGATCTCCTCGCCCGGGTCCAGGCGGACCACATAGCCCTGGGGAAACTTCCGATACTCCATAGTCTTGACCTCCTGAAATGCCTTGTCAAATCGGTTCATTTACAAAGAGAAGCCGCAAACGAGAGCCGTTTGCGACTTCCTCTACAGCGGTTTACTCAGCGGCCTCGACCACGGAGACCTGCTTGCGGTCCTTGCCCAGGCGCTCGAACTTCACTCTGCCGGACTTGAGGGCGAACAGGGTGTCGTCGCTGCCCCGGCCCACGTTCACACCGGGGTGGATGTGGGTGCCGCGCTGGCGGACCAGGATGTTGCCGGCCAGGACGAACTGACCGTCAGCCCGCTTGGGGCCCAGGCGCTTGCTCTCGGAATCACGGCCGTTCTTGGTGGAACCAACGCCCTTCTTGTGGGCGAAGAACTGAAGACCAATGTTCATCATCTCGATATGCCATCCTTTCTGTAAGATGCTTCGCGGGGGAGAGGGGGCCTTATTCGGCCTCCATGACTTCAATAAAGTCGGGATACTCGCAGTGGAGCTGGGAGAGATAGACCATCATGCCGGTGAGGAGGGCCTGACAGGCGCTCTCGGCGCTGGGCCCCAGGGACCCGGGGAGCCGCAGGGAGATAGAGGCGTCCGCCTCCCGGACCTTTACCGCGGCGCACAGGCCCATCACGTCGTTGAACGTGCACTCAATGAGCCGGACGGCGCTGGTGACGGCGGCGCAGACGATGTCCTCGCCGGCCTCGGCGTAGCCGCTGTGTCCCACGGCGTCAAAGCCGGTGATGCGGCTGCCCTCCGTATGGAAGGTGATGGTGGTCATTCTCAGGCGTTGATCTTGGTGATCTCAACCTTGGTGTAGGGCTGACGATGGCCCTGCCGCTTGCGGTAGCCCTTCTTGGGGTTGTACTTGAAGATGCGGATCTTCTTGCCCTTGCCGTTCTTCACGGTGTTGGCCTCCACGGTGGCGCCGGCCACGGTGGGGGTGCCGATGGTGGCGTTGTCGCCGTCCAGCACAGCCAGGACCTGGTCAAAGACCACCTGATCGCCGGCCTCCACGGGCAGCTTCTCGATGAACAGGGTGTCGCCCTCGGCGACCTTGTACTGCTTACCGCCGGTAACGATGATTGCGTGCATTCCTTTTGCACCTCACTTTCCTTTATTATGAAGCACTTAACCGCGCTTCTTTACGGGCGCGCTATCGTAGGCGCCGCCCGCCCTCTTGAGCGGACAGACTTGTACCCATTCAAAGCGGCTCACCTAGTATACCAACGGAACTTCCAAATGTCAACAGGAACTTGTGAAAAAATGCCGTTTTGTCTAAGAAATTTTGATTTAGTAGGCCAGTTTTTCCGCTGTCCAGTCCCGGATCAGTTCAGCGTAGTACCGGCACTGGGTCCGGGCCAGGTCCGTGTCCAGATTTTGGTAGTTGCCGCACTCCAGGGCGCTCTTCCCGGGCATGGGACCCTCCCAGGCCGCTCCGGCGGCAAAGGCCTCCCGCAGCAGGTCCACCGCCTGGCTGTCGGTGAGCTTTCCGCTGTCAAAAAGGAAGTAGAACCCGGTCTGGCAGCCCATGGGGCCGAAGTAGACCACAGCGTCCCTGTGGGGGCCGTTTCGCAGCAGCGTGGCCATCACGTGCTCCACCGAGTGCATCTCCGCGTTGCTCAGAAGGTCCCCGGTGTTGGGCTTTTTGAACCGCAGGTCGAAGGTGGTCACATCCCCGTCCCGCCGGGACAGGTACAGCCCCGGCTCGAGCTTCTCGTGGTCCACCTGAAAGCTGGCGATCTTTTCCATAACAGTTCCTCCTCTGTGATTTTTCGGGGGCTCCGCCCCCGGGCCCCGGCCTACTTTTTTCGCGGCGAAAAAGTAGGCAAAACGCCGCTTAGGGGGACGCCTGTCCCCCTAAGGACCCCCCTCATGTTGGTTTTGTTTTTCGCCGCGGCTGCCGGGCCTCTTTTGTCAGTGCCTGCCGCCGCGACGGCAGACTTTCGCCTCTGACGGAGAGACAGACCCTTTGGCTTCCACCTCTTGCGAGGGAGTTTTCGCTTCGCGGCTTCTCTGCGTAAATGTTGGCGCCTTGGGGCAGCTTGTTCTTCTATTTATCCCCAAAGCGAAACCTGAGCGAAACGGAGTTTCGCGAATTAAGTTCTTTTTGATACTTTTTCTTTCAAGAAAAAGTATGTAGACCGCCTTACAGGCCGTCCCGCAGGGCGCGGGCGAAGGGGAGGACGATGGTGTTGAGCTTGGCCATGGCCTGGGCGAAATTGAAGTACTCGTCTACGCTGTTGTCCTGGCAGAGGCGGTCGGAGACGGACTTGAGGGCGGTGAACTTCACCTGATTCCGCAGGCTGACCTGGGCGATGGCGCAGCCCTCCATCTCGCAGAGGGTGGGGGAAAATTCCGTCGCCACGGCGTTGGCCCGGTCCCCCTTGGTCATGAACACGTCGCCGGTAGCCACACGGCCCCGCTCAAATGCCACATTCATTCCGGTGAGAATGGTCCCGGCCCGGTCCGGCTGGTCCGTGGGCAGGGAGGTGAGCTCCAGCGTGGGGATCAGGCCCAGCACGCCGTCCACGGCGGAGGTGTCGATATCGTGTTGGACAAAATCCTCCGCCAGCACCACCGTGCCGATGGGCAGATCGTGGAAGCTTCCGGCCACCCCGGCGTTGACGATCCAGTCCGGCTGGTAGCGGTCAATAAAATATTGGGCGCTCATGGCGGCGTTCACCTTCCCGATGCCCCCGGCGTAGGCCAGGATGCCCGGCTCGATCTCGTAGACGGAGACCCCGCGGGCTGTCTCCAGATGCTTCGCCCCGGTGTCCGCCAGCAGGCTGGCGATCTCCTCCTCCATGGCGTAGGCAAGTCCGATCCTCATAGCATATTCCTCCCGTTTTTTCCCCAGTATACCACAGCGGGGAAGTTTGGTAAAGAAAAAATATTTATTGATATTCAATAAAAATATATTGACTTTCAAGAAACACCGTGGTATGCTGGTGCCACCAGGAAGAAGGAGGAAGAGACAATGGGACGAGTGGGCTTAGTACGGACTCTGAAGGGTGTTATTCTGTTTTTAGCGGCAATGGGGGCGGTTTTCTATGGCTTTGTGTTCCCGGAACTCATCCGGGAGATGGGAGCGGTGGACTTTTCCTGGCTTGTGGGGCCGGGCATTGCGGCGGTGAGCGTCAGCGCCATCCCCATTGTGATCGCTCTGGCGCTGTTCTGGCGGATTTGCACGGAGATCGGCCGGGATAACTCCTTCAGCTACGCCAACGCCCGGTATCTCAGCGGCATCGGTCTGTGCGCTCTGGTGGACACAGGCTACTGCGCCGTGGGGACGGTGACGGTCTTTGTGATCACCGGCGGACACCCCAGCGTGCTGCTGCTGGCGGTGACGGCTGTTTTGGGCGGATTGGCCATCGCCGTGGCGGCCTTCCTGCTCAGCCATCTGGTACGGAAGGCGGCGAAGCTGAAGGATGAGAACGACCTGACCATATAGAGAGGAGGGGCGGCGGTGCCGATCGTGGTGAATCTGGACGTAATGCTGGCCAAGCGGAAGATGTCTCTGGGCCAGCTCTCCCAGGAGGTGGGGGTGACCATGGCCAACCTCTCCATCCTGAAGACCAACAAGGCCAAGGCGGTGCGCTTCACCACCCTGGAGGCCATCTGCAAGGTCCTGGACTGCCAGCCCGGGGACATCCTGGCCTATGTGCCGGAGGAGGAGACATGAGACGGGTGCCTTATTGGATGGCGATGTGTGCGCTCTCTATCGCCAACGGATTGCTTTTTTTCCAGATGACCCTTGCCCTCATGAGGCGGGGGATAGAGGGTGTGGACAACCAGGGGGCGCTGCTGATGATGCCGCTCTTTTGGCTCACGGCGGCGGTGGTCTTGCTCCTCCTCAACCTGGCCACCCTTGTGGATGGGCGGCACATCGCAAAGGGCGACAAGGTAGACCCATTTGTGGTATTTCGTTTTCAGGGCCTGAGCGGGCGTGGGATCGTTGGAAGGACAGCGTTTTTGGTCTTGACCGCGTTTCTGGTGTATCTCGCATTTCACTTTGACCTCCGGGAAAGGCTTCTGTCCGCCGTCTACGCAGTGACCGGGGGACTGCTGCTGGTCCTTCTCTATGGCTGGTGGAGCGCCGCCATGAAAAGGAGGCGCGGATGACCGGGGAGAAAAAAGAGCGGCGGAAGTGGAAGCCTTGGCTTTTGGCCTTTCTGGGGGCGGTGCTGCTGATCCTGGGGGCCTGGTGGCTCTTGGGCGGGTCCCGGCTGTGGACGGAGCTCTCCTTCCGACTGTGGCAGGATCGGTACGCTGCCGCGGCAGAGGCGGCGCTGGCAGGGAAGCCCTGGAGGGACGTCCCCGGCGTTCGGTCCCTGAACGTCTGGCCCAAGGCTGGGGAGGAGGATGTCCTGATCGCGGACTTCGCCCTGGGGGGCTGGGGGATAGGCAGCTCTACCAGCTATTGGGGCGTCTGTACGACCACCGACGGCCGGCCCGCCGGATTCCAGGGGATGGATATGACACTGACGGAGGAAGCCCCCGGCGTGTTTTCCTGGCGGGAGGCGGAGGGCGACAACGCCTATCAAACCTGGGAATTGGACGAGGGCTGGTACGGCTATCTCATGAAATTTTAAAGTGGGAGGACATTTTGTCCTCCCACTAGGTTCTCGATAGACTGCGAACCACCGGTTAAACCGACGGTTCTAAAAGCTTTCGTTATGTGCAGAGAAAATAAAACGATAAAATAGTTACACCCTGCTTCTCCGATGTTGCTTTAGGCTCCTTCTTTGCCGGCACTCATCCGGAAGGCAGCGCATTTTCCCTCGAGTGTTACTTCTTCCGGTAGATGATGCCTACCAGGTTGGGACCGGCGTTGATGGCGATAACGCCGCCAATGTAGAAGTTCATAACGCTGGGATAGCCGAAGGCCTCCTGGCAGGCCGCCGCCAGCTCCTGGTTGTGCTCCGTGCCGGCGCCCATAATGCACAGATAGGGGGAGTTGGGCGCCATCTCCTCCTTCATCCTGGCGATCTCAGCGGGGATGACGCTCTTTTCGCCCCGGACCTTGCTGAGGATGGTGGACTCGCCGTCCACAAAGGTCATCAGGGGCTTCATTCCCAGGGCCTCCCCCAGAAAGGCGGCCGCAGCGCTGACGCGGCCGGACTTCTTGGCGAACTTCAGGTCGTAGACGCCGAAGACCAGGCCCACGTTGTCCAGCCAATCCCGGATCACCGCCAGCACCTCGTCCACGCCGACGCCCTCCTTGGCCTTCTGAGCGCCCAGGACCACGGCGTAGCCGTAGCACATGGTGTAGGTCTTGGAGTCTACCAGGTGGATGCTCATGCCGCAGTCCGGGTGCTCCTGAAGGAACTGCGCCCGGGTCATCACCGCGTTTTCATAGGTGCTGGAGCCCTTGGAGTTGATGGCCACATAGATCAGGTCCGTCACTCCCTCAGCCAGGGCGCTCTCGTACAGGTCGGTAAACACCACCGGAGTCAGCTGGGAGTGGGTGGGGATCCGAGGGGCGGCGGTCAGATCGCGATAGAAGTCCTGGGGTTCAAAGTCCACGCCATCCCGCAGTTCCCGGTCATTCATTACAATGGAGAAGGGGAGCATCTGGATGTTCAGCTCCTCCCGCAGAGGAGCGGGGATGTCGGATGCGGAGTCCGTGACAAACTTGATATAGGACATAGATCCCTCCGTAAATTTGTTGCGCCATGACATAAATAGTTCAGAAAATAAACTGTTCGTAGATATACCACAAAAGCCATTCCCTGTCAAGGGCCTCACAGCTGCAGCTCCTCGTCCATGACCTCCCCCTCGCAGACGAAATTGGTGGGGCCGGTGAGCCAGATGGCCTTCACCTGCCCGCAGTCCCGGTCAATGGTGACCCGGAGCAGCCCGCCGGGGACAGTGACGTGGACGTCCTCGCCGCTGACCAGACCCTTCAGCGTCAGGGCCAGTACTGTGGCGCCGGTGCCGGTGCCGCAGGCATAGGTGAAGTCCTCCACCCCGCGCTCGTAGGTCAGCTCCGTCACCTGGTCCGGGCCGGTGACCTCATAGAAGTTGATGTTGGCGCCCTTGGGGAAGGCGGGGCTCCACCGCAGCTGGCGGCCCAGGTCCCGCAGCTGGTCCTGGTCCATGCCGCTGAGCCCCTGGATGGGCACCGACGCGTGGGGCAGACCGGGGTTCCCCAATTCGATGTAGGAACAGGACAAGAACCTGTGGCTTGCCTCCACCGGGTAGTCCAGACGGATCACTGTGGGGTCCGTCAGTCGGATCCGGTAGCTGCGCTGGTCAATCCGCTGCCCGGTGACAAGTCCAGAGGGAGTTTCCACCCTCTGGACCGGGCCGGCCAGTCCCTTCTCATAGCCGTAGCGGCAGATGCACCGGGCGCCGTTGCCGCACATCTCCCCGGCGGAGCCGTCGGCGTTGTAGAAGAGCATCCGGTAGTCGCCGCCCTGGCTGGGTTCCTCCACCACCATCAGCCCGTCGGCGCCAATGGACAGCCGGCGGTGGCACAGCACCTTGGCGATGGCGGGGAAGAGATCGTGGGAAAGACGCTCCTCCCGGTTGTTGATAATAATAAAGTCGTTCCCCGCGCCGTTCATCTTGCAAAATCGCATCCGCTTGCCCTCACTTTCATGGGTAGTATGTTTCGATGGGAACAGGATACACGATTCCGGTGGAAAAGTATATAGTAAAAATAGATAACGCTGCAAACCGAATGCTTCTCGGAGAGGCGCCGCCGCTGGTCCGAAGAGAATCTCGCCATTGACAAAAGCGGCTTTTCCGGATATACTACCATTCAGCAAACTCGATCAAATGCGATGACGGGAAGAAGTAGCGGCTTCAATCCTGCCAAGAGAGCCCCTGGCCGGTGGAAAGGGGAGAGGGCGGGCCGTGAAATACATCCCTGAGCAGCGGACCGAACCGCGCCGGCCGGGCCGGACCAGTAGGCTCCGCCGGGGGCGCCCGATACAGCGCGGGGGTCGCCGACCCCGTGAGGCCGCGTTTCGTGAGGAAGCGGCGAACCAGAGGTGGTACCGCGTCTGCACGCCCTCTGTCCATTTGGACAGGGGGCGTTTTTTGATGGATCGGGCAGGCGGAGAGATGGCAAAACGGCGGGGTATGCTGACAGTGGAGCAGCGGGGGACACTCTTCGTCTTTCTCGCCGCCGTGCTGTACAGCATCGGGGGGCTGTGCATCAAGGTTATCCCCTGGCACGGCATGAGCATCAACAGCGCCAGGAACATGGTCTCCCTGCTGGTGATAGGGGGCTACCTGCTCCTCAGCCGCCACGGCCTCCGATTCAACCGGTGGATCGCCCTGGGGGCTGTGAGCGTATGCGGCACCAACGTGCTCTTCTCCCTGGCCAACAAGCTGACCACCGCCGCCAACACCATCGTCCTGCAGTTTACCGCCCCGATCTTCGTGATCCTGCTGGCCGCCGTCTTCTGGCGGAAAAAGCCGGGGCGGCTGGATCTGACCGCCTGCGCCCTGGTGCTGGCGGGGGTGGTGTGCTTCTTCGTGGACAGCCTGGAGATGGGCGGGATGCTGGGGAACCTCCTGGCTCTGCTCTCGGGCCTCAGCTACGCCGGGGTGTTCCTCCTCAACGACCTGCCCGACGCGGACCCCATCTCCTCGGTGTTCTGGGGGGATCTCGCCAGCGTGATCCTGGGCCTGCCCTTTCTTGTACAGGAGACAGCCTTTACACCGACGGCCATCACCAGCGTAGTGATCCTGGGGGCCTTCCAGGTGGGGCTGGCCTACGTGCTTATGTGCATCGGCCTTCGCACCACCCCGGCAGTCACCGCCAGCCTCATCTCCGGCATCGAGCCTGTTCTCAACCCCATTCTGGTGGCCGTATTTTACGGCGAGGAGGTGGGGGCTCTGGCCCTGGTGGGGGCGGTGATCGTGGTGGTCTCCGTAGTGGGATATAATGTGCTCAGGGGCCGTGCTGCCGCCGGGAAAGGGCGCATATCCTAAGAGGTGTTGCAGGTAAGAGGTGTTGCAGGAACCGGCCGGTTTTCGGCCGGCGGAGCGGATGTGGTTGGAAGGAGGCTGCCATGTATCATGAGATCAAAACGGAGCGGCTGCTGCTGCGCCCCTTTACTCCGGAGGATTTGGAGGCCGTCTGCCAGTACACCCTGGACAGGGAAAACACCCGGTACACCATCTGGCTTCCCCACCGGGACCGGGCGGAGACGGCCCGGTATCTGGAGACGGCGGCGGAGGACTGGCGGCGGGACCCACCCCTTTCTTACGAATTTGCCGTAACCTTGGACGGAACGGTGATCGGCGGCGTGTCTGTGGCGCTGACAGAGGATCGGACCGCCGCGGAGCTGGGATGGATCATCAACCGGCGGTACTGGAAGCGGGGCTACGCCACGGAGGCCGCCCTGGCCGCCCGGGATTTTGCCCTCCGGGAGCTGAAGCTCAGGCGGCTCTTTGCCCACTGTGACGCCCGGAACCGGGACTCCTACCGGCTTATGGAGCGGTTGGGCCTGAAGCTGGAGGACGACACCGGGACGCGAACCTACGAGGACACCGGCGAGACAGCCCGGGAGCTGACCTACGCCATGACCATAGAGCAACAAGAAAATGAAGGATAGAAAACGAAATAAACGATACAAAGGAGACAGGAAATGAAACTCTACGAGGAACTGACAAAGCGGGGCCTCATCGCCCAGGTGACGGACGAGGCGCTGATCCAGGAGATGATCGACAACGGCAAGGCCACCTTCTATATCGGCTTTGACCCCACCGCCGACAGCCTCCATGTGGGCCACTTCATGGCCCTGACCCTGATGAAGCGGCTGCAGATGGCGGGCAACAAGCCCATCGCCCTCATCGGCGGCGGCACCGCCATGATCGGCGACCCCTCCGGCCGCACGGACATGCGGTCCATGATGACCAAGGAGACCATCGCCCACAACTGCGACTGCTTCAAAAAGCAGATGGAGCGGTTCATCGAGTTCGGCGAGGGGAAGGCCCGGATGGTCAACAACGCCGACTGGCTGCTGGAGCTGAACTACGTGGACTTTATCCGGGAGGTGGGGGCCTGCTTCTCCGTGAACAATATGCTCCGGGCGGAGTGCTTCAAGCAGCGGATGGAGAAGGGGCTGAGCTTCCTGGAGTTTAACTACATGCCCATGCAGTCCTACGACTTCTACTACCTCTTCCAGCACTACGGCTGCAACATGCAGTTCGGCGGCAACGACCAGTGGTCCAACATGCTGGGGGGCACCGAGCTGATCCGCCGGAAGCTGGGCAAGGACGCCCACGCCATGACCATCGCCCTGCTCACCGACTCCCAGGGGAAGAAGATGGGCAAGACCGCGGGCAATGCCGTGTGGCTGGACCCCAACAAGACCAGCCCCTACGATTTCTTCCAGTACTGGCGGAACGTGGACGACGCGGACGTGATGAAGTGCGTGCGGATGCTCACCTTCCTGCCTCTGGAGCAGATCGACGAGATGGACGGCTGGCACGGGAGCCAGCTGAACAAGGCGAAGGAGATCTTGGCCTGGGAGCTCACCGCCTTGGTCCACGGCAAGGAGGAGGCCGACAAGGCTCAGGAGGCCGCCCGGGCCCTCTTCGGCGGCGGCGGGGACCGCTCCGACATGCCCACCTCCATTCTCACCGACGCCCAGTTCACCGACGGGCAGATCGGCGTGATGGATCTGCTGGTGGCCTGCGGCCTGGCGCCCTCCAAGGGGGAGGCCCGGCGGCTGGTCCAGCAGGGCGGCGTGTCCGTCAACGATGAGAAGGTGGGCAGCATCGACTGCCGGTTCGACCGGGATCAGTTCACCGGCGAGGGCCTCATCATCAAGAAGGGCAAGAAGGTCTTCCACCGGGCCATGGTGGAGTGATTTTGGCGGCAAAGATTTTGTGAGATACGGCGGCGGGGGCTGGTATCAGTCCCCGCCGCCGTCACGTTTTTCTCCCCCGGGGCATAGGATGCCACTGGGGAGGCGGTTGCGTTGCCACACTATCTTTTGCTCTGCCGCTCCATCACTTATGCACAGCGTATGAGCGGCGCCCTGGAGCGGGCGGGGATCTCCGCCCGCGTCCTCCGTCCCCCGGTGGGACTGACGGACCGGGGCTGCGGCTACGCCGTCCGGGTGGCCGCGCCCTACTTCTCCATGGCTATGGAGCGGCTGCGCTCCGGCGGCCCGCTCCCGGAGCGGGTATTTTACTCCGCCGGCAGCGGAGCATACAGCGAGGTCATGCTGTCGTAGCGCGGGGGAAGCGCCCCGCGCCGCGCGAAAAGAGAGGCCGGGAACGTCCCGGCCTCTTTTTGCGATATGCAGTATGGCAAAAAAGAGTCCCCTGCCGTCTCGATGGCGCGGCCTGAAGTCTCTTTCTCACAGAGCCCAAGGAGGTATGTATGATCTATTTCGACAGCGCGGCCACCACACTGCAGAAGCCGGAGACGGTGCCGGCGGCGGTGGCGGAGGCCATTCGGACCATGACCACCCCCGGCCGGGGGGACTATCCCGCCGCCCATCTGGCGGCGGACAGGATGCTGGCCCTCCGCACGGAGGCGGCGGAGTGCTTTGGCGTGTCTGACCCGGAGCGGGTGATCCTCACCGCCAACGCCACCCACGGCCTGAATCTGGCCATCAAGAGCCTGGTGTCCCCGGGGGACACGGTGGTCATCTCCGGCTATGAGCACAACGCCGTCACCCGCCCCCTCCACGCCATCGGCGGGGTGTCGGTGCGGATCGTCAACGGCCGGCTCTTCGACCCGGACCAGATGGCGGAGGGCTTTGACCGGGCGGTGGGGGACGGGGTGAAGGCGGTGGTCTGCACCCACGTGTCCAATGTCTTCGGCTATGCCCTGCCCATGGACGACATCTCTGCCGTCTGCCGGAGGAAAGGGGTCCCGCTGATCGTGGACGCCTCCCAGTCCGCCGGTGTGCTGCCGGTGGACCTGAAAAAGTGGGGGGCGGCCTACGTGGCTATGCCGGGCCACAAGGGGCTTTACGGCCCCCAGGGCACGGGGCTGCTGCTGTGCGGCGAGGGGTACATGCCCCGCCCTCTGCTGGAGGGCGGCACCGGAAGCCTGTCCCGGCTCCAGGAGATGCCGGACTTCCTGCCGGACCGGCTGGAGGCGGGGACCCACAACGTCCACGGCGCTGTGGGGCTTTTGGAGGGCCTGCGCTTCGTCCGCCGCCTGGGGCCCGGGCAGGCGGCCCGCCACGAGATGGCCCTGCTGTCCGCTCTGGCCGGCAGGCTGCGGCGGACCGGGCGGTACCGGGTCTTTGACGGCGGCGGTACGGTGCTGTCTGTCGTCCCTCTGGACACGTCGCCGGAGGAGCTGGCGGATACCCTGGCCCAGCGGGGGATAGCCGTCCGGGCGGGGCTCCACTGCGCGCCCCTGGCCCACATCACCGCAGGTACCGTCCAGACCGGGACCATGCGGTTCTCCATGTCGGTGTTCAACACCATGGAGGAGGTGGAGCAGGTGGCGGAGATGCTCTCCTGAGTTCTTTTCCTATATTCGCGGGGATCGGGTGTTGACCCAAAGCGGTGTCAGGCTGTATACTACTGCCATATGGGGCCTTCGGCCCCACACTCCGATATTTTCGGGGCCTCCGGCCCCGTACCCCGGGTTACTTTTTGTCCGGACAAAAAGTAACCAAAAACCGCATAGGGAGGCTGCCGCCCCCCTATGTACCCCCTCATATGGGTTTTGTTTCGCCGCGGCTGCGGTATCTCTTTCGATGGTGCCTGCCGCCGCGCTGGTCAATTTTGTCTCTGACCGACAGTCTAGCCCTTCGGTCTCCACCCCTTGCGGGGGTCGGTTTCGGGATGCTTTATTCTGCGTAAATGTTTTTGCGTCTCACGGCAGAATATTTCGTCCCGCACCCTTAGATGACGGCATCTCTTTTACAGGGCCGGAGGCCGAAGTATCGTTGATAGACCCGCTGTAGATCAGATGACAAAACGAAATTCAGTGGCAGAGAAGTTTCCCCACTGATAGAGACCGATTGGGCAAAATATCGGGGTCCGGGGTGTCCCCGGCGATTTTTGGTGACTTTTTATCGCTAAAAAGTCACCCGGGTCCGGGGCGGGGAGCCCCGGAAAGTCGCGATAAGAAATATCTTGCTTTCGGCCCGACGGGCCGACGCACCACACCAGAAAAAAGAAAGAGAGAACACGATGTTTGAAGTGATCAAAACGGAGGGCCGCGCCCGCCGCGGCCATTTCCGCTGCGCCCACGGCGGCGTGGTGGAGACGCCGGTGTTTATGAACGTGGGCACCCAGGGGGCCATCAAGGGCGGCGTCAGCGCCCTGGACTTAAAGGAGCTCAAGTGCCAGATCGAGCTGAGCAACACCTATCACCTCCACCTCCGGCCGGGGGACCAGGTGGTCCGGGCCCTGGGGGGGCTCCACAAGATGATGGCCTGGGACGGCCCCATCCTCACCGACTCCGGGGGCTTCCAGGTGTTCTCCCTGGCCTCCCTGCGGAACATCAAAGAGGAGGGCGTCACCTTCGCCAGCCACATCGACGGACGGCGGATCTTTATGGGTCCCGAGGAGTCCATGGCCATCCAGGCCAACCTGGGCAGCGACATCGCCATGGCCTTTGACGAGTGCGTGGCCAACCCGGCCCCCTACGACTACGTCAAGCAGTCCTGTGAGCGGACCTACCGGTGGCTCCGGCGGTGCGTGGCGGAGCATGAGCGCCTGTGCGCCCAGCCGGACTGCCTGAACCCCGGGCAGATGCTCTTCGGCATCAACCAGGGGGGCACCTACGAGGACCTGCGGGTGTGGCACATGGAGGAGATCGCCAAGCTCCCCTGCGACGGCTACGCCATCGGCGGCTTGGCGGTGGGGGAGGAGACCGAGGTGATGTACCGGATCATCGAGGCGGTGGAGCCCCACATGCCCCAGGACAAGCCCCGGTATCTCATGGGGGTTGGCACCCCCAGCAACATCATCGAGGGGGTCTGGCGGGGCGTGGACTTCTTCGACTGCGTCATGCCCGCCCGGAACGCCCGCCATGGCCGGCTCTTCACCTGGGAGGGGAGCCTGAACATCAAAAATGAGAAGTACAAGCTGGACGAGCGGCCCATCGACCCCGGCTGCGGCTGTCCCACCTGCCGGTCCTTCTCCCGGGCCTACCTCCGGCACCTCTTCAAGGCGGAGGAGATGCTGGCCATGCGCCTGGCGGTGATGCACAACCTGTGGTTCTACAACACCCTGATGGAGCGGATCCGGGACGCCCTGGACCAGGGGTCCTACGCCGCCTTCCGGGAGGAGTTCAGCCCGAAGCTGGAGCGGAAAATTTAGGACTTGCCAAA
>DVGP01000264.1 GCA_018712665.1 Candidatus Pelethomonas intestinigallinarum
GCGCGGTCACCGATCCGGGGACGGACCCCGGCGCCGGCGGCGCCGCAGCGGACCAGGGAGCCGGGACCGAGCCTCAACTGCCGCCGGAGCCCGCCCTGCCGGACCAGGAGACCGGAGGGACAGACCCCGCCGCTCCCCAGAGCGGTGGAGAGGCGGCCGCCGGTGAGACCGGCGGGGAGTAAGAAACAACACAGCTGGAAAGGATAGGAGAGAGACTATGCTGGGCCGGTACAGAGGAAAGAGAGAAGCCCCCAAGCCGGAAAAGAGAAGCGAGGTCCAGACGGACGGTCTGGACCTGGAGGAAGCCCTTGGCCAGGGTGGGGCCGGGGGCGCGGAGGACCGGGATTTTCCCCCCGTGGGGAAGCCGCCCCGGCGGAAGCTGGGGGCGAAGAAGATCGCGCTCATCGCGGCGGGGGCCGTGGCGGCCCTGGCCCTGATCGTGGCAGGGGTGTGGACTGCCCTTGTCCGGGCCCCGGACGTCAGCAAAAATACCCTCCCCGCCCGGGAGGAGGATAAAGAGCAGACCGCTCCTGTTAAGGAGGCCGAGACGGACCAGGAGGAGGAGCCGGCTACGCCCGCCGGGCGGAAGGAGGACTACTACACCTTCCTCCTGGTGGGGGAGGATACCTCCAGCGGCAGCACGGACACCATCATGCTGGTGTCCTACGACGTAGCCAACCAGGCGGTGAACTTCCTCTCCATCCCCCGGGATACCATGGTCAACGTCTCCTGGGATATCAAGCGGGTCAACTCTGTCTACTCCGCCAAGGAGTCCAGCGGCGGGGGGATCGAGGGGCTGAAGACCCAGGTGAGCTACCTCACCGGCGTGACGCCGGACTTCTACGTGATGGTGGAGTGGGAGGCTGTGGGCCGGGTGGTGGAGGCCCTGGGCGGCGTGTGGTTCGACGTCCCCTTCACCATGAACTACGACGACCCCTATCAGGACCTCCACATCCACCAGGAGAAGGGCTACCGCCTCCTGGACGGGGAGGACGCCATGGAGGTGGTCCGCTGGCGGCAGAACAGCGACGGCACCAACTATGGAGATACCACCCGGGTGGAGGTCCAGCAGGCCTTCCTCAAGGCGGTGGCGGCCCAGTGCCTGAAGCTGGAGAACTGGACCAAGGTCAGCGCCTTCGCCAACATCCTGTTTGAAAATGTGGAGACGGACATCCCCCTGAACAACATCCTGTGGTTCGCCCAGCAGGCCATGGGCCTGGATGTGGAGAACATCCAGTTCTTCACCATGCCCGGGGATCTGAACAGCTACGCCTGGAGCCGGACCTACCACAGCAACCAGTCCTACGCCTTCGCGGACCCCGCGGGGATGGCGGAGCTGATCAACCAGCACTTCAATCCCTACACCCGGGAGATCACCGAGGACGACCTCCAGATCATGTACCGGAACAAGAACGGTTCCCTGGGGATCACCAACGGAACCCTGGCCGACACCAGCGCCGCCAGCGCGCCGGTGCGGACTTCCAGTTCCAGTAGTTCTGGTAGTTCCAGCAGCTCCAGCAGCTCTGCTTCCTCCAGCTCTTCCGGGACGGAGGCCGCCCCGGAGACGGAGCCCACCCTGCCGGAGACGGGGAGCGGGGCTGGGGATGGCGGTACCGGCGGCGGTGCCGCGGACCCGGGAACGGAGAGCGGTTCCACCGCTGATCCCGAAACGGAAAACGGGACTGCGCCTGGTTCCGACAGCGGCAGTGGGGCGTCCACCGGCACGGAGTCCGGCGGGACCGCGGATCCCTCTGGTGACGGCGGCGGGGAGCCGGAGCTTCCGCCGGAGCCCGTCCTGCCGGACGAGGGGAGCGGCGGCGATACCGGCGCTGCCGCCGGTGACAGCACGACAAATTCCGGGAGTGAGACCGGAGGGACCGCCGACAGCGGCGCGGCGAACGGAGGAGGCAGCGCCTCCGGCAGCGGCGACACGGAGCCGCCGGGATGGCTGTAAATCCCGGCGAGAGGACGATTCTGAAAGGATAAAGAGAAGAGTATGTTGGGCCGATATAAAGGAAAAAGAGAAGCGCCTCGGGGGGAGAACGTTCCCGGAGAGCGGGAGCTGGACCCCTTTACCCCCGGCGCCGGGGAAAAGGGCGATCCTTTCGATCAGAATGTGACCCGTGAGCCCGCCGCAGGCGTCGGAGATCCCTTCGCCGAGGGTCCCGCTTCCACGGAGAGCGCCGCCCCGGAGGGGGAGGACCCCTTTGAGGCGGAGACCGTCCCGGCGGAGGAGTTGGGAGACCCCTTCGCTGAGGAGACCGGCGGGGAGGGGAGAAAGCTGGACGCCTTCCGCGCTGGATGCGGCCGGTTTTTCCGCTCACGGAAGGGAAAGGTCATCACCACGGTGGTCTGTTGCCTGCTCGCCTTTGTGGTGGGGGGGACCATCGCCCTGCGGGGTTGGATCAAGCCCCCGGAGATTCCCACCGCCCCCGTGGAGCCGGAGGAGACCGTCCCGGAGCAGCCGGAGGAGCCCGCGGAGCCCACAGATGATGAGCTCTACCCCGATGACGGCTACACCGGCGACATGCCCACCGTCTCCGGAGAGCGGAAGGAGGGGGTCTACACCTTCCTCCTGGTGGGTACCGATATGGGGGACGGCAACACCGACACCATCATGGTGGCCACCTACGACACCAAGAACCAGAATGTGAGCATCATGTCCATCCCCCGGGATACCATGATCAACGCCTCCTGGGACATCAAGAAGATCAACTCAGTCTATTCCCGCTATTCAGACGGCATCGGGGCGCTGAAGACCCAGATCAGCCGCCTGGTGGGCTTCACCCCGGACTTCTATGTGAAGGTGGAGCTGAGCATGTTCGTGGAGCTGGTGGACCTGGTGGGGGGCGTGGAGTTCTACGTGCCCCAGGACATGAACTATGACGACGACTGGCAGGACCTCCACATCCACCTGGAGGAGGGCCTGCAGGTGCTGGACGGGGAATCCGCCATGGAGCTGGTCCGCTTCCGGCGGTACGCGGAGGGAGACATCAAGCGGGTTCAGGTCCAGCAGGATTTCATGAAGGCTCTGATCCAGGAGTGCCTGAGCCTGGAGCACTGGGGCAAGATCAAGGCGTATATCGACCTGGCCATGGAGAATGTGGAGACGGATCTGGATTTCGGCTCCATCGTCTGGTTTGCCGCCCAGGCCCTGGGCCTCAACGGCGGCGGCGCCCTGGACATGGACAACGTCTACACCTGCACCATCCCGGCCAATTACTACGCCTCCGCCTGGAGCCGGGCCACCTCCCAGGAGCAGTCCTACGTGACCATCTACCCCAACCAGGTAGTGGAGCTGGTCAACGAGCGGTTCAACCCCTACCTCCAGGACGTGACCACCTCCATGCTGGACGCCATGAGCATCCTCTCCAACGGGGACATCGCCTCATCCACCGGGTCCCTTCGTGACACCCAGCACAACGCCATCATGGCGGTTCGGCGGGGAGAGGCGTACTATGACGACAATGGGAACATCGTCTACGGCACCCCGCCCACGGAGCCGGAGGTGCTCCAGGACGAGCTGGGCAACTATTATATCCTGGATGAAAATGGGAACATTGTCTACACGGATGAGAGCGGTACACCCATTCAGCCGGCCCTGCCTCCGGAGGGAACGGGGTCCGATGGGACCGGCGATACCACTGGAAGCGCCGACGGGACGGGCGATACCGGGAACACGGACACCGGCAGTGAGCCCACGGTTCCCGGAGACGGCGGGGGGACCGGCGAGACCGGCGGCGCGGAGGAGAGCGCCGGGGGAGCTGGTGAGACCGATGGCGGCAGCGGGGCTGACGGCGCCGGTGTGCCGGACAGCGGGACCGGAGATGGGTCCGCCCAGCTGCCGGAGGAGCCGGACACACCGGCGGAGCCCAGCGCGGATGAGGAGCCTCCCGGCTGGCTGTGAGACCTTACTGACAAGAGAGATAAAAGAACAGAAAGAGTGAGGATGGACTATGACACCGAAAGAAATCGCGATCCTGGCGGCCAAGGCCCTTGACAGCAAGAAGGGCGAGGACATCAAGGTCATGGAGGTCACTGCCCTGACTACCTTGGCGGACTACTTTGTCATCTGCACCGGCGCCAGCAGCACCCAGATCAACGCCCTGTGCGACGCGGTGGAGGAGCGGCTGGAGAAGGAGGCGGAGGAGAAGCCCCTCCACCGGGAGGGCCACCGGGGCGGCACCTGGGTGCTGCTGGACTACGGCTGCGTGGTGGTCCACGTATTTGACAACGAGGCCCGGGCCTTCTACTCCCTGGAGCGGCTGTGGAACGACGGCATCCCCCTGGACCTGGGCGAGGTCTTAGAGAAGAGCGAAATCTGAATGAGGGACAAAAGAGGGCCACGCCGCAAGGCGTGGCCCTCTCAGGCTGTCGAAAAAGTCTTGTCAGACTTTTTCGCAGCCTGAAAATGCCGTTACTTTCCCACTGCTCCGCAGTGTGAAAGTCCCCACTTCGTGGGCCGCACGCCTTGTACAACAAGGCTTTGCGGGGCATTTGATTTGATTCGAGGCGGGCTTCGCCCCCTCGAGCTCCCCCTGCGCTGTGCAGCTTTTTACTTCTGAAGGGAGTTCTTCGACAGTCCCAGAGGGATGGGGGGACCCCATCCCTTGATGCTATCCCATATCCCGGCGCAGCTTCTCCAGCGCCCGCTTCTCCAGCCGGGAGACCTGGACCTGGCTGACGGAGAGGATGCGGGCGCACTGCTGCTGGGTGAGTCCCTTGTAAAATCGGAGGAGGATGGTTTTCTTCTCCTGTTCCGGCAGGCGGTCAATAGCGGAGCGCAGGGCGATGCGCTCCACCATGGCTTCCTCCGACCCGCTGTCCGCCAGGGTGGACTCCAGGGGCAGGCCGTCGCCGTTCTCCTGCTGGAGGCTGTCCGGGGCGGCGGTGGCCAGCTCCGCCACGGCGATCTCCTCCGGGGTCAGTCCTGTGGCCTCGCTGAGCTCGCTGAGGGCCGGTTCCCGGCCCAGCTGGCCCCGCAGCCGCTCCCGGGCGGTGTAGATCCCCAGGCTCTGCTCCCGGATGCTCCGGCCAACCTTCACCGCCCCGCTGTCCCGGAGATAGCGGCGGATCTCTCCGGCGATCTTGGGTACGGCGTAGGTGGAGAACTGGGTGCCGTAGGCCAGGTCGAAGCCCCGCACGGCCTTGAGAAACCCCAGGCATCCCAGCTGGTAGAGGTCATCCGGCTCCACGCCGCGGCCATAGTAGCGGCGCACTACCGCCCAGATCAGGCCGCTGTTTTGCCGCAAAATTTCCTCTGTGGCCGCCTCGTCCCCATCCCGGGCCAGGGCCAGCAGGTCCAGGGTGTCGGCGGTCATCGTCCCGCCGGCCTGGGCAGCACCCGCCGGCGCATGGTAACGCGAGTACCCTTACCGGGGGCGGAGCGGACGGTCACCTTGTCCATGAAGGACTCCATAATGGTGAAGCCCATGCCGCTGCGCTCCTCGCCGCCGGTGGTGTACAGGGGCTGGCGGGCCTGCTCCACGTCTTCGATTCCCCGGCCCCAGTCCCGGACTGTGACCTCCAGGACGTTGTCCTCCAGGATTTTCGCCTTCACCACCACCCGGCCCAGAGTATCCGGGTAGGCGTGTACGATGGCGTTGGTCACCGCCTCGCTGACGGCGGTCTTGATGTCCCCCAGCTCCTCCAGGGTGGGGTCCAGCTGGGCGGCGAAGCAAGCCACCGCTCCCCGGGCGAAGGCCTCGTTGGCGCTGCGGGAGAGACATTCAAAAATTATGTAATTCGTGGTTTTCGTCCTCATGGTGACTCCTCCTATATCAGATTCACATACCGGCCCAGGCCCGCTGTCTCCAGGACCCTGGCGGCCTGCCGGGGAATGTTCACGACGTACAGGTTCCCGCCCAGAGCCTCCATCCGCCGCTTGGCCCGCAGCACCACCGCGATGCCGGAGCTGTCCATGAAGGTCAGCTCCCCCATGTCCAGGATCGTCTTGGTGGGCAGGTTCTGCTCCATGCACCGGTCGATGGCGTCCATCAGCCCCTTGGCGGCGTGGTGGTCCAGCTCGCCGGACAGCTCGATGGTCAGCTGCCGGTTTTCCGCCTTATATTTCATTTCCATGGCTTGTCTCCTTCCGCGAAAGAAAAATGGCCGCAAGCAGATGCGCTTACGGCCATTATACCTTCCGGTGGGGGCAGGTTTTGTCAAAATAGCGGGGGAGACGCCAAAAACTTCCGGATCACCGGCCCTCCAAAACCCGGTAGATCAGATCCATGTCCAGCCCAGCGCGGACCGCATCGGCCAGAAGGTCATATTGCCGCTCCTTATATTCCGCCAGATCAAAGGTTCCAACCTGCGTAAAGTCAATTCCCTTGCGAATACACAGAGCCTTTACAACGGCATCCGCGATACCGGGCGCGTCGAAGATCCCGTGGATATAGCTGCCGTAGATGTTTCCGCGGCTCACAAGAGGCGGCAGCCCCTCGCCGCCCCGGCCCATATGGATCTCGTAGCCCTGGTAGCGCAGACCCTCCAGTCCCGCCAGAGGGCCCGATACCGGCCCAAAGGTCCCGGTTGTCTGGGTCTGGACCTTCTCTCCCCGGAACACCGTGTCCACGTCCAGCAGGCCCATGCCGGCGATCTCCGTCCCCGGGTCGGCCTCCGCTCCCTCCGGGTCGGAGATGGAGCGGCCCAGCATCTGAAAGCCGCCGCAGATGCCGAAAACCAGGGTACCGGCGGAGGCGGCCTTGTTCACTGCCGCCTCCAGGCCGCTCTGCCGCAGCCACCGCAGGTCCGCGATGGTGCTCTTGGTGCCGGGGAGGAGGATCATATCCGGCTGGTGGAGGTCGGAGACCTTGTCCACATACCGCAGGGACAGGTTCTCGTAGCGCTCAAAGGGGCTGAAGTCCGTAAAATTAGAGATCCGGGGCAGGCGGATGACGGCCACGTCGATGAGCTTCCGGGCGCCTCCACGCTGGAAACGCTCCGTCAGGCTGTCCTCGTCGTCGATGTCCACATGGACGTAGGGCACCACCCCCGCTACCGGCACGCCGCACAGCGTCTCCAGCTGCCGCAGGCCCGGTTCCAGGATGGCACGGTCCCCCCGGAACTTGTTGACGATGACGCCCTTGACCCTGGCCCGCTCCTCCTCTTCCAGCAGGGCGATGGTGCCGTAGAGCTGGGCGAAGACCCCGCCCCGGTCGATGTCCCCCACCAGCAGCACCGGGGCGTCCACCAGCCGGGCCAGACCCATGTTGACAAAACCGTCGCTGTCCTTCAGGTTGATCTCCGCCGGGCTCCCCGCCCCCTCGATGACAATGACGTCATACTCGGAGGCCAGGCTGTTGTAGGCATCCAGCACCGCAGGGATCAGCTCACTCTTCCGGCGGTAGTACTCCATGGCCCTCATGTTGCCCAGAACCCGGCCGTTTACGATCACCTGGCTGCCCACGTCGGTGGTGGGCTTGAGGAGGACGGGGTTCATCCGCACGTCCGGGGCGATCCCCGCCGCCTCCGCCTGGACCACCTGGGCCCGGCCCATCTCCCCGCCGCCGGCGGTAATAAAGGAGTTCAGGGCCATGTTCTGGCCCTTGAAAGGGGCTACCCGCAGCCCGTCCTGCCGAAAGATCCGGCACAGGCCCGCCGCCAGCAGGCTCTTCCCCGCGTTGGACATGGTTCCCTGGATCATGATGTTCTTCGCCATACGTCACCTTCTCAATGGGTATACATCCCTAGTGGGTATTTGATCCTTTTCTTTTACAAAGAAGAGAATCAAATACCCGCGGGGCACTTAGAAAATTTTGGCGCGAAACGTTGTTTCGCTTGCGGGTTTTAACTTGAGGAACCAGATAAAAAAAGCAGAAAAAATAGATATAGAGCAAAGCGCAGCTTTGCTAAAAAAGTTCTTTTGATACTTTTCTTTCAAGAAAAGTATGTAGACCTATATAGTGTCAAGAGCGTCAAGAACCTCGCCGATCGCCGCCAGCAGGGCTTGGTTTTCCCGGCGGCGTTTCACGGCGGCGCGGTACCAGCCGGGGCCCAGGCCGGGGTAGTTGGCGCAGTCCCGGATCAGGATACCCCGGTCCAGCAGGGGCTGGAACAGGGGGGAGAGGGCGTAAAAGAGCAGGTAGTTGGCCTGGGAGGGGCAGACCTCCAGCCCCAGGCGCTCCAGGCCCCGGCGGAGGTACGACCGCTCCCGGACGATGAGCTGCCGGGCCCGCTCCAGAAATTCCCTCTCCTCCAGGGCCGTCAGACCGGCGGCCTGGGCGGGGAGGGACACGTTCCAGGGCTGGGAGAGCCGCCCCATGGCGGTCAGCAGATCCCCGTCCGCCGTCAGGCCGCAGCCCAGCCGCAGTCCCGCCATGGCGTAGTTCTTGGTAAACGCCTTCAGGATGAACAGGCCGGGGTACTGGGCCAGAAAGGGCTTCAGGCTCCCGGTCTCCGCCCCGCCGCTGAGGTCCAGGAAGCACTCGTCAACGAAGAGGCGGGTTCCCCGCTCCCGGCACAGGGCCAGGACCTCCCGCAGCAGCGCCGGGTCCATGAGCCGCCCGGTGGGGTTGTTGGGGTTGCAGAGGAAGAGAACGTCGTACCGCTCCCGGCGGAGCCGGTCCAGCAGGTCCGGACCGGGGACGAAGCCCTCCTCCCGCCGAAGGGGCAGGCGGTCCACCTGACAGCCCCAGGCTGTCAAGGCGGCGGCGTACTCGGAGAAGGTGGGGGCCAGCTCCAGGGCCCGGCGGGGCCGCAGGGCAGCGCAGTAGGTGAAGATCAGCTCCGCCGCCCCATTCCCAAACAGGATGTGCTCCCGTGGCACGCCCTCGCTCCGGGCCATGGCCTCCGTCAGCTCCCGGCAGAAGGGGTCCGGATACCGGTCCATCCGCCCCGCGGCGGCAGCCGCCGCCCGGCGGACGGCGGGCGGCGTGCCCAGGGGATTGGTGTTGACGGAAAAATCCAGCTCCACGGCACGGCCATACCGGTCGCCGCCGTGGGGGTTTTCAGCTTGGTAGAGCATATGGGGGCCTCCTCTCAGAGCAGAAGGATTGCCAGGGCCCTGCACCCGGCGCAGAGGACCAGGGCCAGCGCCGCCGTGGCGTACAGCAGACGGCAGGCCCGGGGAATGTCACCATGCTCGATTTCCCGGACCGGATCCCCGATATGGGGCTTTTTGTGGAGGACGCCGTGATACCAGGCGTCCCCCGCCAGGCGGAGCTCCAGGAGCCCGGCGCAGGCGGACTCCGTCTGGGCGGAGTTGGGGCTGGCGTGACAGAATCGGTCCCGGCGGAAGATCCGCCAGCCGTTTTTCACGTCCATCCCCAGCAGGGCCCCCGCCGCCAGCATCAGCAGGGCCGAGAGCCGGGCGGGCAGGAAATTGAACACGTCGTCCAGCTTCGCTAGGAAAAAGCCGATGTCCCGGTAGGGCGGGTCCGTGTAGCCTAGCATGGAGTCCATGGTGTTCACCGCCTTGTAGAGGAACCCCAGGGGCGCGCCGCCGATGGCCAGGAACACCAGGGGGGCCACCACGCCGTCGGAGGTGTTTTCCGCCACCGTCTCCACGGCGGCCCGGGCCACCCCGGCCTCGTCCAGCCGCTGGGTGTCCCGGCCCACGATCATACTCACCGCCCGGCGGGAGGCCGTCAGATCCACGGACTCCAATGCCCGGAAGACCTTCATGCTCTCGTCCCGCAGGGACTTGGTAGCCAAAATCTGCCAGCACATGGCGCTCTCCAGGGCCAGAGCCAGCCAGGGGGCGATCTGCCGGCAAAGCCACAGGAGGGCGGCGGGGACCAGCCAGGACAAAGCCGCCACACACAGCCCCAGGGCCAGTCCGGCCAGCTTCTCTCCCCGGGGTGTCCTGGGGAAGAGACGGCGGAAGAGCTTCTCAAAACCACTGATGAGCTTGCCGATGAGGACCACCGGGTGGGGGATGCTGTGGGGGTCCCCCAGGATCAGGTCCACGCAGAACCCGATCACCAGAGGAGCCAGAGAGATAAGGACAGGCATCACGATCCCCCATTCCGCTGGAAGGTATAGAGATACACGGGGTTCTGCCCCGCCATCAGGTGGTAGGGTCCGGCGGCCCGTCCTCGGGCCACGGTGAGGCTCACCACCTCAGATTCTGTAAAGGAAAACTCCTTCATACAGTTTGTCAGCTCCGCCGCCGTCTCCAGAGCGATGGCCGACGCTGTGATACGAACATTTGGGTTCTTCTCCAGGGCCAGGGCGATGATCTCCCGGAGGTTCCCGGAGCTGCCGCCGATGAAAACGTGGGAGGGGGCGGGCAGGTCCCGGCAGGCCTCCGGGGCCGCGCCGGGGACGAGCTCCAGGTTCCAGGCCCTCAGCCGCCGGCGGTTTTCCTCCAGCAGCTCCAGGGCATCCTGCCGCTTCTCGATGGCGTACACCCGGCCCTCCCGGGCCTGGAGGGCCATCTCAATGGCCACGGAGCCGGTGCCGGCCCCCACGTCCCAGCAAAGGGCGTCGGCGGTGAGCCGGAGCTTGGAGAGGGCCACTGCACGGACCTCGCTCTTGGTCATGGGCACCACCGCTCCGTCGCCCCCCCGCTGGAAGGTTTCGTCGGGGAGGCCGTGGGTCACCACGGGGGCTTTTGCCGACGGGTTCTCGATGAGCACCGCGCTGAGAGGGTGGAAGGATTTTTCCGCCAGCGCCCCGGCGGCGCCGGAGGTGACTGCCTCATCGGGGTAGCCCAGCCGCTCGCCCACGCTGACTGTAACGTCCCCCAGCCCCGCCTCCGCCAGCCGGCGGCAGAGGGCGGATACGCCGTCCGCTCCCCCCACCAGGGCGAAGACCCGGCGGTG